>JACQOY010000089.1 GCA_016207765.1 Deltaproteobacteria bacterium
AAACCCGCTCGGCCCCCTTGGCCACCACGATAAAATTGACCAGCGTGATGATGAGAAAGAGCACCCCGCCGACGATCAAATTTCCCCGTGCCACGAAATTGCCGAAGGCGTTGATCACCTCGCCGGCATACCCTTCCGACAAGATAAGACGGGTGGAAGAAATGTTCAGCGCCAACCGGTAGAGGGTGGAGATAAGGAGAATGGTGGGGAACGAAGCCAGTTTCAGGGCATCGGAAATATAAAGACTCACCAGAAGAATAATCACCCCAATGCTCAAACTGATGGTCAGGCAGATGTCGATCAGCCAGGGGGGAAGCGGGATGATGATCATCGCCAAGACGCAAACCACCAGAAACGCGACGATCATATCGCTGTACTTTGAAACCAGCTCGTTGATATCCCCAAAGGGTAATTTCATAAGATATTGAATTTACTCGTATTTAACTTGAATAGAATAACAGAATGGGGCAAAAGCGGCAAGCGGCATCATTATAAGTTATCGGTGGGGCGACTATGAGAGTTGCCTGAAAAAAAGGGCATAGAGCCTTCATGCCCTATGCCCCCCCTATAAACCAAAAACCCTTTACCCTGCCTTTACTGCAACACCCCTCCAATCACCGCCGGGACATCCACATCGGGTTCTTCCCCAATAACCGGTTCCTCCCACAGGCTTTCATCGGGGAGTTCATAATCGGGGAAGGCAAGGCCGGCCCCCGTGCAATGCGATTCATTGGTCGCCTTCATCCGTTGTTCCTTGTCCATGGCCTTTGTGTAGTATTGGGTATCGGTGGCGGTATCGGTCACGCTACTTCCATCGGCGGCGTTAATCGCCGTCACCCAGCGGATGGGGGTATCCTCACTCCAATCGCCGCAATCGACTTCCGTCCCGGTGTCCATATTGACGCACATTCCCGGAAAACCATACAGGTTGCCGGGTCCGTTGTATTCCAGATAGTATTTCACGCCGTTTGTATGGACGTATTCCAGAAACAAGGGAGGGTCCAGTGCAAGAAGCTCCCCCGTTGACGGATTTCTGAGCGCGGAAAACCGGTTCCACTCATTCGGGCCGGTTTCCCAGCTATAGGTCACATCAATCTCACTCCATACCTTCCAGGCACAGGTGTTGTCCGCGTTCCAGTCGCAAACGAGTTCGGCCAGATCTTCCGGGCGAACCATCCGTCCGGTCCAGGTGCCCGAACCGAATTCACCGCTTGCTTCCGTCACGATGGGGTTTCCATCGCCTTCAAGCAATCCGGTATCGGCAGAGTAGGTATAGGCGGCGTAGTGGGTGCCTGCAACCAGACTGCCGGGCGCCACCGGTTGCGCCAGGTTTTGATAAGAATCATCCCCCGCCTCCCATCGGCTCGCCTCAAGATAGCTTGATGGATCGGCCGGATCGGGGCAGTCCTGAAAGCAGACCAGATCGGTGGGGGCGTCATCGCTTCCGGGAATAACAATATCCTCCTTGTAGAAGATGACAACGGAATCGTTGGTCAACGCGATCAAGTCGCCGGTTTCGGGGGCTCTCAGGCTTGCCGACCCATTCCCCTGAAGGGATTGGGACCAGAAATTGAAGTCCCAGTCCTCGGCGGTGAACAGAACCTCCTCCGGCGTGATATCTTCCGGAACCCAGTTGTCTTGGTTCATCCGGGCCGTCTTCATCAGCTTTTGGGTGTCTTTATTCCATTCGACGACGAAATTGGCGCATTCTCCCAAATCGAAGTCGCAGTGCGACCAGTGGAGGGGGACGCCATGTATCTCTTCCAACGTCACGGTGTTCCGGGTATGTTTTTTGAGTTTGCCCGGCACAATAACGACCGTATAGGGGGTTCCTTCGCTTGGTCCGCCGAAATCGAACGTCTCTCTGTTAACCGTATCCCCATTCTCCAAACCCGCTTCCTCGGGGATCCAGAGCCCCCAATAGCCCATCCAGCCATGATATTTCTTCCCGTCGTCATTGGTGAAGGTGATGGAAAAGCCCGAATCGCGGGTTACCAGCGAGCCGGGGCTGGCGGCGGACTCGGTGGCGTAGAGATTGTAGCGGTGGACTGTTTCATCCACATCGGTTCTGCTCAAACAGACATGGCCAGCACCGTCGGTCCGGTAAAAATAATCGTTATTGGCCGCGATTTGAAATTCATGTTCAAAAGAATCCCCGAAAAAATTCTCCGAGGCCCTCATATGGGCCAGAACGGAAGATCCTTCCCGGCTTAAAGTAACCGCTTCATCACGCCCCCCTCCTTCTCCAAAATCGGCGTTGTCGAAAAACTTGAGAAGAATGGTTCCATCGGTGTCTCTTTCACTCATCAGGTAACCTTTCAGCAGGGGTTCACCCGTGGTGTCGGTTCTATCCCCCTCATCAAAAAAGGCCTGAAAGTCCATTTTAAAGATACCATAAGGGTTTTCATCGCTCTTGGCC
>JACQOY010000090.1 GCA_016207765.1 Deltaproteobacteria bacterium
ACCCGACATGGTACATCCGATCGACAACATATTCCTGCCTTTCCTTGGCCAGTTTGGGGTTCGCGATAGGGGAATAAAGAGACGGCGCCTTGGCCAGCCCCGCAATCATTGCCGCCTCGGCGATGTTCAATTCCCGGCAGGTCTTGTGAAAATAATTCTGGGCCGCCGCCTCAACGCCGTAAGCCCGGTTTCCGAAAAAGGTTTGGTTCAAATAAAGGTTCAAGATTTCATCTTTGTTGAAATTCTTTTCAATGCGGGTGGCGAGGATGGCTTCCTTGATCTTGCGGTCGATGGTTCTCTCGCGTGAGAGGAGGAGGGACTTGGTCACCTGTTGGGTGATCGTTGATCCCCCTTGAACCACATGCCCCGCCTTCAGGTTTTCAAAAAAGGCGCGAAGGATTCCCTGATAATCGATCCCCTTGTGCTCGAAAAAACGGTCATCTTCGCTGGCCACAATGGCCTGAACGATTGTTTTGGGCATTTCCTTGGGGGAGAGAACATGGCGTTTTTCGGTCCAAAATTCGCCGATCTTGGTGCCGTCGTTTGAATAAACCTCCGAAACCACAGGGGGATTATAGTCCTTGAGACTGTCGAGTTTGGGAAGATCACGGGAATAATAGTGATAGAGCCCGAAACCTGAAACGATGACCGTGATAAAGAGAAGGACGCAGATGACAAGGATCAGCCGGATCAACCGGAATAAATAAATCATAGAAAAAACACCTTTTATCACAGGGGTTTTAACGCGTGCAAGGCATTAAATGGGTCCCTAAAATTTGGAGATTTCACTTTTATTTTTGGGGTAAATTGGATAGAAAGCGGAACCTTCAAACGCGAGAGTGGTGGAATTGGCAGACACGCTAGATTCAGGGTCTAGTGGCCGAAAGGCCGTAGGGGTTCAACTCCCCTCTCTCGCACATAAATTTCAGCACGTTTTTTAATGGACGATTCCCAAATCCTCACTTTTTTTCTCAACAATCCCAAGCACGCCTGGTCCGCGCGGGAAATGGCTTCCCGTCTCAAGATGCCGGCTGTTGCACGCAAGGAACTACGTCAAAAACTAAAACGTCTGGCCGCCGCCGGTAAAATAACCGTTCATCGGGGAGGGGGATACACCGGAACCGCTTCCATTCCCACCGTGACGGGAACCTTGAAGGTCCATTACGAGGGCTACGGTTTTCTCCTGCCGGACACCACCACCGGCGCAGTCGATTCGGCTCATCCCGATGTTTTTATTCCGGCCAGGGCGATGAATTACGCCCTTCAGGGGGACCATGTGTTGGCCTCGTGCCTTAAGGAAAAAGAGGGGCATCGGCTCGAAGGGAAGGTTTTGCAGATCCTCAAACGCGGACGCACCCACTGGATCGGTCGTTTGGAACGGCGTGGAAAGGGATATGTCGTCATCAACGAGGAAAAAATGGCCGCGGTGGAGATTGTCATTCCGCTTAAAGATCTGAAAGGAGGGCGGGTGGGACAAACGGTGGTCGCCAAAATCACCCGTTATCCGGGGCCGGGTCAATTAATGACGGGAGAGATCGCCGAAGTCCTGGGAACCCCCCGCGACGAAAAAACCGAAACGCTCGCCATCCTCGTAAAACACGACATTCGCCGGGAGTTTCCTTCCAAGGTCATGGAGGAAGTCAACCGACTCCCCGATTTTATCGGGGATGAGTCTCTTTCGAACCGCATCGATCTGCGCAACAAGCCGATTTTGACCATCGACGGCATTAATGCCCGGGATTTTGACGACGCTGTTTTTGTCGAAAAAAAAGGGGCTTCATATCATTTGTACGTTTCTATTGCCGATGTGGCCCACTATGTTGCCGCCGGCCATGCCGTGGACCGCGAGGCGTGCCAGCGGGGCACCTCGGTTTATTTTCCTGATTTTGCCGTGCCGATGCTTCCTTCAAGCCTCTCCAACGGTCTGTGCAGTCTGAAACCGGGGGAAGACCGTCTGACACTCACATGCGAGATCCGTTTTGACGAGCAAGGAAAGGCGCTGGAAGCCTGGTATTACGAAAGCGTCATTAAAAGCGTCAAGCGGGGCGTTTATGAGGAAATCCAGAGCGTCTTCGACGGCGCCCTTTTCTCGGAAGAGGCTTATTCTCCTCCCCTGCGCAAAAATCTGGAGGAGATGAAAGCCTTGGCCGGGGCGCTTCTTCAGCAGAGGGCATTGCGCGGCGCCATTGAATTTGATCTGCCGGAAGCGGAGGTCCGCTACGACAAAGAGGGGAAAATCACCGCCATCAAAAAGGCCGAACGTTTTTTTTCACATCGTCTGATCGAGGAGTTCATGATCGCCGCCAACGTGGCGGTGGCGGAACTTTTTTCCCGTCATCAGTATCCGGCTCTCTACCGTGTTCATGACTCGCCGGAGGCTGGACATGCGCAGGAGTTTCTTGAATTTATGCGCAATATCGGGGTGAAACCCGCGACGATCCACTTGAGACAACCGAGGGATTTTGCCCGTTTGCTTGAAGGGATCAAAAATCACCCAATGGAAGCGGTGATCCATCAGGTTCTGTTGCGTTCGATGAAAATCGCCATCTACGACCCGAACAATCGTGGTCATTTCGGATTGAACCTCAGGAATTATTGTCATTTTACCTCTCCGATCCGCCGTTATCCCGATTTGGTGGTCCATCGTCAGCTCAAACACTGGCTTAAAGGAACAAAAGCCGACGCTCGGCTGGCGGCCGGGAAACTCCATTTATTGTTCACGCATGCCGCCCCGCAACATGGCCGTTTGCCCCTCATGCCCCTATACGGCCTCGCCGATCTCGAATATTTCGGTGAACTTTCGTCGCGCCGTGAAAGGGGAGCGATGGAGGCGGAGCGCGAAATGATCAATTACAAACGGGCTGTTTTCATGGAAAATCGGGTTGGAGAGAGATTTTTCGGCACGATCCGCCGCGTGACGAAGTTCGGCCTGTTTGTGGAGCTGGAGCCGTACTTTGTCGAGGGGCTCCTGCATGTCAGTGATCTGACCGATGCCTACTACCTGTTTGATGACAAACGAATGTGTCTCGTGGCCCGTGGGAAAAAACGAAAGGCATACTCGGTCGGCGACAAAATTTGGGTTTGTGTGAAAGATGTTTCTATTGAGAATAGGCAGATTACTTTGGAGATGGCCTGAGAGATCAATAAGTCTGCATATATTGTCATTTCATTTCGGCTGGTCATTTGCTAAACTTCACCTTCTGTTGCTTGCTCGTAATCACACGACTGCGATAGTTATTGGTAACCTTACGTCATAGGGAGATAGTTTTATGAAAAAAATAATTGTTCTAAGTCTGATTTTTAGTTGCTTATCTTATTTGGTTGTTGCCCTGCCGTCGTTAACCGATGGGAATGTCGACCCTCGAGGAAGTCGCATTAAGGTATGGAATGTCAAGGCCACCAGTGATCAAAGGGAAGGTTCAACGACGGCAACAGAAGGTTCGTTTCGTGTTCAACGTCCAACGGTTTATCAGGATGGGGAGATATGTCACAATTATGGATCCTCATGCTGGTGTGGAACCACGACTTATTATATTACCCCGTCAATCCAATCAAAATGGTATTTTAATGTCCCCTCCAATAAAGAAAAGGTATCCTGTCCTGCTGGTATAAGCCCCACAGGAGATAAGGATATTCGTGAAGCGACTTCACGAGAGGAGTCGATGAAGAAAATTGACGCCATTAGGGAAATGAAAAGAGGCCGATAAAATAGAATGGGCTTAGGGGAGTTGCCTGGTGATTTGACAACTATTTCCGATATACGATATACAAAGTGTGTTGTGCCCGCCTTCGCTCGGCTTTGCGGGCTTGCCCGCCGAAGCCGAGCCATGGCGAGGCGAAGGCGGGAGTAGCTCAGTTGGTAGAGCGTCACGTTGCCAACGTGAAAGTCGCGGGTTCAA
>JACQOY010000098.1 GCA_016207765.1 Deltaproteobacteria bacterium
ACGAATTTTAAAAAGGCGTTAATTCTGTACAGAATTTTTACAACTTACTTGAATAAGAAGGTTTTTTTGAATAGGAGCGAAAAATTTTAGGAGAAGATTATGGGACCGGACAAGAATCTTAAATTCTGTACAGATTATACCTATTTCGTATAATACTTGTATAATTCTATTTGGTTCCGGCCACTGGCCGGTTTAAGTGCGATTTCAAAAATTGTCCGGTATAGGAATAACGGCAGGCGGCGATTTCTTCGGGGGTGCCGGTGGCGACAATTTCTCCCCCTTTGTCTCCTCCTTCAAGCCCCAAATCGACAATATAGTCGGCCGATTTGACGACATCCAGGTTATGTTCAATGACAATCACTGTATTTCCCCCCTCCACCAACTGGTTCAAAACGCTCAAAAGCCTGGAAATATCGTCAAAATGGAGACCGGTTGTCGGTTCATCGAGGATATAGATAGTTTTTCCCGTCGATCGCTTCGAAAGTTCCCGCGCCAGCTTAATCCGTTGGGCTTCCCCCCCCGAAAGGGTGGTGGCCGACTGTCCCAGCTCGATATAGTCAAGCCCCACCTCTTTGAGTGTTTCGAGTTTTGTCCGGATAGTCGGGATATTCTGGAGAAAATCAAAGGCCTGCTCCACCGTCATCGAAAGGATTTCAGCGATGTTCTTCCCTTTGTACATAATCTCGAGCGTTTCGCGGTTGTACCGTTTGCCGTGGCAGACTTCACATTCCACATAAACATCGGGAAGGAAATGCATCTCGATCTTGATCACCCCGTCCCCCTCGCATGCCTCGCATCTCCCCCCCTTTACATTGAAAGAGTAGCGGCCCGGTTTGTAACCGCGTGCCTTCGAATCGGGAAGTTGGGTAAAGAGATCTCGAAGGTGGGTAAAGAGTCCCGTATAGGTGGCGGGGTTGGATCGGGGGGTTCGCCCGATCGGTGACTGGTCGATATTGATGATTTTGTCCACCAAGGCAAGCCCCTCGATTCCGGAATGTTTTCCCGCCGTCATGCGCGATCCGTAAAGGCGTTGGGCAAGGGCGGGGTAGAGTGTATCGTTGATCAGGGATGACTTTCCGGAACCGGAAACACCGGTGATGCCGATGAACTGTCCGAGGGGAAAGACAACGTCGATATTTTTCAGGTTATTGCATTGAACCCCGCGCAGGATCAGTTTGCGATCCGACTGGGGGCGTCGCCTCTTTGGCGTCGGAATGGCTTTCTTGCCGGAGAGGTATTGTCCCGTCAGCGAGCGTCTGTTTTTAATCACCTCCGCCGGGGTTCCCTCCGCCACGATTTCTCCCCCGTGAATTCCGGCCCCGGGCCCCATATCGATAATATAGTCGGCATTTCGCATTGTTTCCTCGTCGTGCTCCACCACCAGCACCGTATTTCCCAGATCGCGAAGTTTTTTGAGTGTCGCAATCAGACGGCTGTTGTCCCGCTGGTGGAGACCAATGCTCGGTTCGTCCAGAATGTAGAGAACCCCGACCAGCATCGACCCGATTTGAGTCGCCAACCGGATGCGCTGGGCCTCACCTCCGGAGAGGGTCGCGGAGGTCCGGTCGAGCGTCAGATAGTCGAGCCCCACGTTCACCAGGAAGCTCAGGCGTTCGTCAATTTCTTTCAAAATCCGGCGGGCAATGGTTCCCTCCTTCTTGGATAATTTCAGCCCCTTCAAAAAATTGCGTGCCTGTTCGGTTGTCAATTTTGTCGTCTCGTAAATATTCCGTTCCTCAAGACGGATGCTCAAGCTTTCCGGCTTCAAGCGGCTCCCCAAGCAGGCGGCGCAGGGCTGGATGTTCATGAATTTTTCCATTTCCTCCCGCATCCAATCGGACTCGGTTTCTTTGTAGCGGCGCGAAAGGGAGGAGATTACCCCCTCGAACGGGGCGGTGTAGTAGTGCCGTCCCTCTCCCTTGTCATAGGAAAACTGGATCTCTTCGCCCCCCGATCCATTGAAGATGATTTCCTGGATTCTTTTGGGGAGATCTTTGAAAGGGGTGTAAATATCGAACTTGTAGTGTTTGGACAGAGCCTGGAGAATAGAGGTGTAGTAGAGGGTCGATTTTCCGGCCCACGGGGCGACGGCCCCGTCGCGAAGGGATAAATTGGGGTTGGGAATGACCAGTTCCGGGTCAAAAAACATCTTTGTCCCCAACCCGTCGCAGGTGGGACAGGCCCCTTGGGGCGAATTGAACGAAAACATCTGCGGCTCGATGGCTGGATAGCTGACACCGCAGTCGATGCAGGCGTTGCGGGTGGAGAGGAGGAGGGACCCGTTTGGCCCATTGGACAGAACTTCCACCTTCGCCAACCCCTCCGAATATCGGAGTGCTGTCTCAAACGAATCGGCCAGACGCCCCTCGATTCCTTTCTTTATCACCAGCCGGTCCACCACCAGATCGATGGTATGTTTTTTCTTTTTGTCCAGATCGATTTTTTCGGAAAGTTCATGCAGGGCGCCGTCGATTTTTACACGGGTGAAGCCCTCTTTTTTGAGCTGTTCCAGCTCCTTGTGATACTCCCCCTTCCGCAGACGAACGATGGGGGAGAGGAGGTTCACTTTGCTCCCCGCAGGTAGATCCATCACGGCATCGACCATCTGCGAAATGGTTTGCGACGAGATCGGCTTGCCGCACTTGTGACAGAAGACACGGCCGATGCGGGCGAAGAGGAGGCGGAGATAGTCGTAAATTTCGGTGACGGTTCCTACGGTCGATCGCGGATTGTGGCTGGCCGCTTTTTGAT
>JACQOY010000100.1 GCA_016207765.1 Deltaproteobacteria bacterium
GAGCCTCATTTTGATGTTTAGTTGAAATTTTCTTCACAGCCTCCATCTGGAAGGAACCGGAACCAGAACCAAAAACATAACATTTATTTTGGAGGGATTGCCACAAGAAGATTTGTGCTTTTGGTGCGGGGCAGTTGTCTTTCGCCTTGGACAGCCCATCTATGGCGGCCATCATCCGGTCGATGACGTTGTCAAACCCAAAACCGGTCTATACTGGGGCCTTAAATCGCTCTACGCACAAGACGACCTCGGTTTTGTCTCTCGCGACCCCTTTAAGACGCTTGCCGATACGGTCAACTGGCTTCGAGAAAATCACGATAGTCTGCGAGTATCGAATAAAACCGTTCAACCGGCTGTTTCGTCCGCGGCAGGTGGATAAATTTTTATCTCTCCCCCTTGACACGGTGCGTCGAACCGTTCTATCTGTCGGGGGTCATGAAACAAGTCCTTCAAAGAATTGTGGAGGACCCCGCCTTGGAGGCCCGGTGGCTCAATACCCTTTCCTTGTTGGAGCATACCGGCGCACGAAAGATCTGCAAAACGGTTGGTTTTGACCATCCCGGTATTGATATTCTCGGCCATTTTGCCGATGAAACCCGCCATGCCCTTATGTTGCGGCGTTTAAGTTTTGCGGTATCTCCAAAGAGCTCTAATAAATATCTTTGTGACGAAGAAGCGGTCAGCTATTTTCAAATGCTCGACCATACCGTTTCGGAGTGGCTTCGTTCCGTCACCGAACGGGACGACCCGTATCAGAACTATCTGTTTGTCACCAGCATGATCGAACGACGGGCGATGAAGCTCTACCCCCTCTATCGAAGTCTTACGGGGAACCAGGTGGTCAAGAGCGAGTTACAAAGGATTATTTTGGAAGAATCGGGTCACCTGTGCCAGATCGAAAAAAAGGCGGGCGAAGTCCTCAAAGAATCGGGCATTGACGATTTTGGACATTTCACCCGCATTGAAGAAAGTTTCTTCGAGGTTTTTGAGAATTCTCTGAGAAAGGCGGTTATACCCCCCGTTTCGAAAAACTGCCGTGTCGCATTGTAATCTTTTTAAACCGCTTCGACCGTTTTTTTCAATTCGCCGCTCTCGGCCATTTCGGTGACAATGTCGCAACCGCCGATGAATTCGCCGTTGATGAAGATCTGGGGAATGGTGGGCCATTGGGTATAGGCCTTGATTCCCTCCCGTATGGCCGGATCGGCCAGCACATCCACCGCGACAATATTTTTGGCCCCTGCCTGTTGCAAAATATGAACTGATTGCGCCGAAAAACCGCATTGTGGCGCCTCGGGGACTCCCTTCATGAAAATGACGATCTTGTTCTTTTCGACGATATTTTTGATTTTTTCCTGCATGGATTCAACCATTGTTTCTCCTTTGCGGTTTTAACGATTCTTTCTTTACGGTTACGGGTAGCAATGACCGGGTTTTATGTCAAGGGGATGATGTTTGGATTAGAAACCCAACAGGGTGATGGAACGACTTGCCTCATTGGCGATAACAACTACCGATGGATCGTCATCCACCGAAAGAGCCACAGGACTTAAACCCACCCCATCATCGGTGGTTTGGGTGCCGGAAACGGAATTGTCGGTCAGATCAATCAGGGTGATACTGTTGGCATCTTCATTGGCCACAAAGGCAATCCCTGTCGATTCTTCCACCGCCATCCCCGCCGGATGGTCTCCGACGACAATTGTTTCCTGGGTGGCGAATTCTGTCCCGCTGAAACGGATCACTGTGTCGTTGTCCCGATCGCTTACCAGTGCCTCTTCCCCGTCAGAGAAAAGGATTACATCTCCGAATTCGCCGTTTCCGAGATTTACCTGAAAAGAAAGAGAGAGGCTTTCGGCGTTGATATCGTAGAGGACGTAGGAGAGGACCGTGTCGTTGTTGGAGAATATGGACAGACCTGCCAAAGCCACGATCCCTTCAGAGGCGGTTTCATCAAAACTCAAGGCAAATGTTCTTCGGTGTCCGGCTGTGCCTTCTGGATGGGGGAGAAGAGCGGTCACGGAGGTTGTCGGCGTCGAGTTGCTGTTGTCGATGACCGTTACGGAAACGCCGGACGATTCTTGTCCAACAATGGCCAGATATTCTTCTTCCATTGCGGCTACTGCCGTGGGTTTTGTGATGGAAAGGGTACTCCCCCCTTTCAGCTCTCCCGCTTCGGTCAGGACGGCGGCCCGACTGTTGGTATAGTCGATGAGGTAACCTTCTCTTGATTCGGTGTCGTAGTCGAGGGCGGTGAGGTTGAAATCTTCGACCGTTACAGTACCGGATAATTCGAAGGAAACAAGATCAAAAATATAAAGAAATGAATCGGTGCCGTCGGTTGTTCCGACAATTCCTTCGTCCAAATCGGACAGAACGGCGGTATCAACCGGAATTTCTTCGACCAAGGGTGCATTGCCCGGGACTTCTTCGGCGCTTGCCGTGCTGGTTGAACCATCGACGGTCTGCAAAATTTCAAGGGAATCCCCAATGGAAGCGGCAATCTCGGTTTCAAATGAGCCATCGGCGTCGGCATTTGCACTCACCGAGCTGCTGATTGTCAGGTTGTTCACTTGAACCTCCGCATTGTTTTCGACGGACCCGGCACCGCCGGTAATGCGGACAAAACCTTCAGTATCGGGGCTTGAAATTGAAATAAGACCTGAAACGGGGGCCGGGATGGAAGCTGGGGGGGTGGCGTTCCCTCCGCTACAGGAGATCAGCGAGGAGAACAGACCAATCAAAAGCAGATGAAGGATATGTTTCATTGCTTCCCTTTTTTCCCGTTTACTCGCACTCCGAGATGCAAAAATCCTCACAAACGGTTTCATCGGACCCTTCGGCGGTGCAATCGCTGATGCAACTTTCTTCACAGGCGGATGTTTCGGCCGCATCGCAGGTCCCGTCGGGGTCGGCCGCTTCTTCCAGCTCCTCTTCGCTGTCAAATTCGATCAGCCCGTCAGTTTCTCCCGGCGGATCGGTGCAGAAGGTTCCACTAAAGGTTTCGTCGACGCCGTCGAAGGTGAAGTCGGCGCTAAAGCCGACGTTAACGGCATCTCCCCCTTCCGGCGTGGCGGTGATCCCCGAACAGGTCAGCTCGTTGGCTTCCTCATCCATGGTGAAAACGGAGGCGGTGATATCGATGGTTCCCTCGCACTCAAACGACCCTTCCACAATTCCACCGATCAAACCGTTCAGGGTTACGGTTTCGCCGCACTCTTCCACGGCGCAGTCGTAAAAGCCCTGGGCATAAACAGTGCTGAAGACAACACTGGTGGAGCCGTCGGTACAATCCTCTCCGAAGGAAAAGACATCGTCGTACGAGGCGGCATAGTAGCCTCCCTCGGGACAGTCGCATTCGACCGTGGAAAAATCCTCGCTGACGGCGCAGGAATAATCGATATCGTCCGTCTGC
>JACQOY010000094.1 GCA_016207765.1 Deltaproteobacteria bacterium
GTGCCGGAATCGAACTTCGTGTCCGATGAAAAGAGCTCCGCACCACAACAGACGCATTTGTACATCCCCTTTTCATGGCAGTCGGCATATTCACCGGTAAAGGGGCTTTCAGTCCCTTTTTCGCGGCAGACATGATACTGCTCGGGGGTGAGAATGTTGCGCCATTCTGCGTTGGATTTTCCTGTTTTCTCTTTCATGAATGATTTGACCCGTCGGGAACGCCGTGATTATATCCGATTCGAAGATGAATTCCACCCCAAAACCACGTTTACGCTTCGCCCCCAGCCCGACCGGCCACTTGCATATCGGCGGGGCACGGACGGCGCTGTATAATTATCTTCTCGCCCGGCAGACCGGCGGCACCTTTATTTTGCGGATCGAAGACACCGATCTGGAGCGCTCCACGCCTGAATCGATCCAGGCCATTCTGAACGGAATGAACTGGCTGAAACTCAAATGGGACGAAGGTCCTTTCTTTCAGACTAAACGGTTCGACCTCTACCAACAACATATCGACAAACTCCTCAAAGAGGGGAAGGTCTATCCCTGCTTTTGTACTGCGGAAGAACTTGACCGAAAACGCAAGCAGGCTCAATCCGAAAAAAGAAAACCGATGTACGACCGAACCTGTTTCAATTTGATCAAAGAAGAAGTACGGCAAAAAATCGACGCGGGACAACCCTACTGCATCCGCTTCAAATCGCCCGATTCGGGGGAAACGGTCGTCCACGATGTCATCAAGGGGGACGTCGTAGTGGCCAACAAGGAACTCGACGATCTGATCATCCGACGCACCGATGGATCGCCGACCTATAATTTCACCGTGGTGGTGGATGACGTGACGATGGCGATCACTCATGTCATCCGCGGTGACGATCACCTAAACAACACCCCAAGGCAAATCCAGTTGTACGAGGCGCTTGGTTATCCCCTCCCGATATTCGCCCATGTCCCCATGATTTTGGGATCAGACAGACAACGTCTGTCCAAACGCCACGGCGCCACATCCGTCATCGCCTACAAGGAAATGGGATATCTGCCGGACGCATTGTTGAATTATCTCGCCCGCCTCGGCTGGTCGTACAAGGATCAGGAAGAATTCACAAGGCCGGAGCTGATTGAAAAATTTTCGCTGAAAAGCTGTTCGGTATCGGCCGGTGTTTTCAATCCCGAAAAACTGCTCTGGCTCAACGGGGTATACATCCGGAAAGCAAAACCGGATGACTTGACGACGCTTATCATCCCCTTTCTTGAAAAAAAGGGAATTCAGCATATTGACAAGGCCGTTTTGCTGGAAGGCGTAAAAATCAGCCAGGAAAAGGTCAAGACTCTGGTCGAAATGGCCGAGATGGTTGATTTCTTTTTCATGGAGGTCGAGCCGGACGAAAAATTGAAGGTGAAATTTTTCACGGACGAAACAAGGCCCATTTTGAAAAAAATCATCGACCGTTTAAACGCCCTTGATCCCTGGGCCCACGACCCGATTGCCGCGGTTTTTAATCATCTGGTGGTCGAAACAGCCTTGGGGCTCGGAAAAATCGCCCAGCCGGTCCGTGTGGCGCTCACGGGACGGACGGTAAGCGCCGGCGTATTCGAGATCATCCGGATTTTGGGCAAAGAGAAAACATTGGAGAGAATCAAAAAATTCGTTTAAAAATCAATTTGCAAAAAATTTCAAAACAAGCCATATTTTGTCTCAATTCTCCAAGTCGAACCATTCCAAATCAAAGATGATCAAGCCAAAAAAATCGGTGCAACAACTCAAGCCTTATATCAACGGTAGTCACTCGCGGGCGATCCACGAAAACCACGCGAAGATCATCAAACTCGACTCCAACGAATCGAGCGTCACGCCATCGCCCCGGGTTTTGACGACGTTGGTCCAATTTATTCAAAACGCCCCGTTAAACTGGTATCCCGACATCGATTCGACCATCCTTGTGGAAAAGCTCGCGGAATATACCGGTCTGCCGGCCGATTTCATCCAGACGTTCAACGGCTCGGACAACGCGCTCGAAACGATCTGCCGCACCTTCATCGAACCGGGGGATGAGGTCATCCTCTGCATGCCGACGTACGACCATTTCCGGGTTTACGCCGAAAGTTGCGATGCCAGGATCGTGCCTGTTTGCGGAGACTCCCCGTTTGACTCCGATATCCCCCGTCTTCTCAACGCCGTCACCGGCAGGACAAAGATGATCTACATGGTCAGCCCGAACAATCCAACGGGTCTTCTCTTTTCGGCCGATGAAATCGAACAAATCCTTCTCAAGACAAAGGATGTTTTGGTCATTGTCGATGAGGCCTATTTTGAATTTTGCGGCATAACGGCGGCCCCTCTCACCCAAAAATTCGCCAACCTCGTTGTCACCCGTTCCTTTTCAAAGGCGTTCGGATTGGCCGGGCTCCGTTGCGGCTACATCCTCACCCAGCCGGATAATATCAGCTCGATCAACAAAATTCGCATCGGGAAAAACATCAACTCTGTGGCGCAGGCGGCGGCGGCGGCGGCCCTCGATGACCTGGAATACATGGAAAGCTATGTGGCCGAGGTGAAAGAAGCCAAGACATGGCTCGTCTCGAAGCTTCGAAAAAAGGGGTTGACCGTCCGGGACACCCCCGCAAATTATATTTTGCTGGAAGTCGCCAAGCCCCAGGAGGTCCAGAACTTCCTTGAAGAACAGAACGTTTTTGTCCGCGACCGCAGTTTCATGCCCCAGCTGACCGGCTCCATCCGCATTACCATTGGAAACCGCCTTTTGATGGAACGTTTCTGGAAGGTTTTTGAAAAAATTCCGTCGTCCTGCTTCTTTACAAATATCTCTCGCGCCACCATTCAAACATAAGAAGGGCAAAAAGCTGTTTGCGGTTGTTTTTCCTGCCCGACAGATGTTCCCCGACCAATCGTTCAATGCAGTCCGGATTGAAAATTCCCTCTTTTTCGATTTTCCGGCGGCTGAGCCGGGAGGTGAGCACCCCTCTCAACTCATTTTTGAGCCAGAGGGCAATGGGAATGCCGAACCCTTTTTTCTTCCGGCAAATGATGGATGACGGCAGAATTTTATCAAGGGCCTTTTTGAGAATATATTTTGTGTTACGCCCTTTGAGTTTCATCTCAAAAGGAAGTTTCGAGACATATTCCACCAGATTGACATCCAAAAACGGCGCCCTTACCTCAAGAGAAGCCGCCATGGAAGCCCGGTCGGTCTTGAAGAGAATGTCGTCGCACAGATAAAATTTCTGGTAAAAATAAAGGATCCTGTCGCCGGGATGGGAGGAACGGCAATTTTTCATCACGTCGTCCACGAGCCATAACGGGTTTCGCGATATATCCCGATTTAAAAACAATTCATCCTGTTCCTCCTGATGAAACGCCCCCAGCCAGACCTGATTCCGGATGACGGGGGGAAAATGGGCCCCATAGAGAAATTGTTTCGCCTTGAAATCGAAACTCATGTCTTTGTCGGAGACGGGAAGCGCATGGGTCATACGCGTCACCGCAGTCCGGACAAGGCGCGGCAACATCCCGAACCACCGGGCAACGCGATCGGCGTAAAAGGTGGGATAACCGGCAAACAATTCATCTCCCCCATCTCCGCCGAGCGCCACGGTAACCGTTTGACGGGTGAATCGGGAAAGAAGATAGGTGGGGATAATCGAGTAATCCGCGAATGGTTCATCGAGAAAAGCGGCTGTCTCCGGTAGAATGTCCAGCAATTTTTGAGGGCTTAAAGTCTGGACATGATGATCGGTTGAAAAATGTTTGGCGACATATGAGGACCAAGTCGATTCGTCAAACGACGGCTCGTCAAAATTGATGGAAAAGGTCTTGATGTCCTTCCCGCTCCGATGGCGCGCCATGAGCGCCACCACGGCGGACGAATCGATCCCGCCCGACAAAAAAACACCGAGCGGCACATCGCTGATCATCCGGTACTCCACGGCGCGATCGAGAAGCGAAAGGACCCTGTCGCAAATCTCCGGTTCGGAAACGGCCGATTTTCCGGAATCGGGGGACGGGACGTCCCAGTAGGGTTTGATCGTCGGACCCTTTTCGTCATGAATCAAAAAATGACCTGCGGCAAGTTTTTTGACGCCGCGAAAAATGGAGTAGGGAGCCGGAACATATTCGTATTGAAAATAATGGGCCAAGGCCTCTTGATCCACCTCCGTTTGAAAATCGGGATGCGCCTTGAAGCCTTTTAGCTCCGAGGCAAAAACGAAACAGCCGGGAGAATCCCAATAATAAAACGGTTTTTTTCCCATCCGGTCGCGGGCGGCAAACAGCTTGCGCTGTTTCTGATCCCAAATGGCAAAGGAGAACATTCCGTTGAGGCGGTTTAGGGCCTTTTCCCCTTCGAGAGAGTAAAGGGCCAGAAGAACCTCGGTGTCGGAATGAGTGGAAAATGTGATCCCTTTTTTTTCCAGCTCCGACCGGATTTCGAGAAAATTATAAATTTCACCGTTGAAGACGATGGTATAACGCCCGTCCGGCGTCCGCATCGGCTGGTGTCCGGATGAAAGATCGATGATGGAAAGACGGCGGTGGCCGAGACCCACCGATCCCTCGACAAAATATCCCTCGTCGTCGGGCCCCCGGTGAGCAAGGGTTCGGTTTATTTTTTGAAGGATGGAAAGATCAACCGGATGGTCGGTCTTGTGAATGATGCCGGTGATCCCGCACATGATAGACGTAAGGGCGTATTGCAATACGCCCATACAAATTTATTTTCTCCTGCACCAGATAGACCGGCTTTCCCTGCGATTCGTGATAAGTCCGCATGAGAAGCTCGGCCATCAAACCCATCATGGTGGACAATACCCCCAGCACAAAGAGAAACACGGCCAAAAGTAAAAGCGGATTCCTGTGGGCGAAAATATGCTGGAAATACTTCTGATACAAAACAAGAAGGCCGATCAACACGGCAATACCCTCAAAAACAAATCCAAGCCCCCCGAAGAGGTAAAGCGGGGTCGTCGCAAAAGAACCGAGGAACTTGACCGTCAAAAGGTCAAGCATCACCTTGAAAATCCGCGAGAGGCCGTATTTCGACCGTCCCTTGGTGCGGGGGAAATGATTGACGGGAATTTCGGTGATCTTCGCGCCGGCGATACGCGCATAGGCTGGAATAAACCGGTGCATCTCACCATAGAGGGTAAAGGCATCGACATAGCGCGCTTCATAGGCCTTGAGGGTGCACCCATAATCCCTCAGACCAACCTTGGTGACTTTTGAAATGAGAAAATTGGCGAACCACGAGGGAAATTTCCGCGTGATGAGCCTGTCCTGCCTCTTTTTGCGCCAACCGGAAACCACCCCATACCCCTCTTTCATCTTCGTAAGCAGGGCAGGAATATCCCGCGGATCATTCTGGTTGTCGGCATCGAGCGTAATGTAAATTTTGCCCCTGGCCTCTTTGAATCCCGCCGACATGGCCGCGGTCTGGCCGAAGTTGCGCGTAAAACGGATGATTTTGAGACGGGAATCGCGGGCGGCGATGGAGCACAACAGGTTGTACCCCCCATCGGTTGAGCCATCGTCGATAAAAATAATCTCGTACGAAACGCCCAGCTTCGAAACAACGTCGTGCGCCCGCTGATAGGCCTCGGCCACGTTCTCCTCTTCGTTGTAGAAGGGAATGATGACTGACAAATCAAGATCTTTTGTTTGCACCATGGAAACAAGATGCCTATCAAAACGATTGCGGCGTTACAACTGGTTTGGTAGGTGATTCACATGAATGTGCTTGTGACCGGCGCGGCCGGTTTCATCGGATCCCATCTCTCAGAGGCGCTTCTGCGAAATTCCCACCGGGTTATCGGTGTCGATAATTTCAACGATTTTTATTCCCCCGCGCTCAAACGTCAAAATCTGGAGGAGATCAAAAAAACCGCCGAAAAGGCCGGGGCCTTTTTCCAGTGTTATTCCGGGGACATTTGCGATGCGGACATGCTGGAGAGTCTCTTGGCGGAACATAAAATCGATGTTGTGGTCCATTTGGCCGCCATGGCCGGGGTCCGTCCGTCGATTCAAAACCCCGCCTTATACGAAAGGGTTAACGGTCTTGGCACGGTGATTCTTCTGGAGGCGTGCAGAAAAGCGGGAATCAAAAATTTCATCTTCGGCTCTTCTTCATCGGTTTACGGCCTCAACACAAAAGTCCCGTTCGCCGAATCGGATCCGGTGTGTCTCCCCTTTTCCCCCTACGCCGCGACAAAAAGAGCGGGCGAGTTGACCTGTCATGTCTATCACCGCCTTTATTCGATGAACATCGCCTGTCTCCGGTTTTTCACCGTCTACGGCCCGCGGCAACGTCCCGACTTGGCCATCCGCAAATTCACCGACCTTATCTATCGGGGAAAACCGATCCCCATCTACGGTGACGGTTCTTTCAAACGCGATTTTACGTATGTTGATGATATCATCGACGGCGTGATGAAAAGCGTTGACTGGTGTCTGGAAAAAACGGATGTCCCCAAATACGATATTTTCAATCTGGGTGAATCGGCAACCACCACTGTTTCGGAATTGATCGAACTGATTGAAAGGACCTCCGGCAGAAAGGCCAAAAAGGAATTTCTCCCCCTTGAACCCGGCGATGTTCCCGTTACCTTCGCCGACATTTCAAAATCGAAAAAAATCCTTGGGTATAATCCCCAAACCCCCATTTCCAGGGGTATTCGCCGCTTTATTGAGTGGTTTGAAAAAAGCCTCGTCCCCACCCTTGACAAAACGCGTTAAAACCCATACTGACAAGCCCACAGTTTACTGACGCTCGCATAATTCAGTAATACTCCGCAAGGCTCTGGGTGGCGTCAGTACTGAAGCTGACTATTACTATATTAGGCGAGCTTCTGTAGAACACAGGCTTCTAAACAACGGTCTTGTCAGTAAATCCCCGTCTTCCAGGGAATTTGAATTATGAGTATCTCAGCAAACCAGCTTCGTCCTGGAAACATTATTGAGTATGACGGCAAACTGTGGCTCTGCCTCGAATCGGTCCACAAAACACCGGGGAACCTTCGTGCCTTTATCCAGGCCAAATTGAGGAGCGTCAAGGATGGAGTCCAAAAGGAATTCCGTTTTTCCTCGACTGAAATGCTCGAAAAAGTTTCCTTGCGGGAACGACCGATGCAATTTCTTTATGTGGACGGTGATTTTTACAATTTCATGGACAGCGAAAACTATGAACAGGTCCACCTTTCCAAAAGCCTGGTCGGCGAGGCGGCCAACTATCTTCTTCCCGACGCGCAGGTGAAAGTCACCTTCTTTGAAGAAAGCCCCATCGGCATCGCACTTCCGACAACGCTCGATTTCACCGTCATCGAGGCTGATCCCGGCATGAAAACCGCAACCGCCTCCGCCTCCTATAAAAACGCCAAGATCGAGACGGGGGTGACGATCAAGGTGCCGCAGTTTGTCACGGCGGGCGACCGCATCACCATCAGCCCCGCGACAGGCGAATACGTTGAACGCGCAAAAAGCAAATAAAGGAGAATTCTTTTGGCGAAGCAATTTTCGTTCCCGCCGGCCACATCCACCAGCGAGACAATTCAACTCTTAAGCGGCTTGCGAAAATTACGAAGACAAAAGGATTCTCCTTTATTTACCCTTAATTCCTTTTTCTTCCTCTTGCTTTTTTTCTTGTCCTTTTCCGCCGTTGGTCAGGAAAAACTCACCATGGCCTTCATCTACCCCGGGGGTGAAGGGAGCGCCGAGGAGGCCCAGCCGATTCTCGACCGGTTTTTTGCAATGATTCGGGAAAAAAGGGGGCCTTTGGTGTCGGGTGCCTACTATCCCGCCTTGGAGGAAGGATTGGCGGCGGTAAAAGCGGGCAAGGCGCAGGCGGGGATTGTGAGCCTTGAAACCTACCTTACCCGGAAAAAAAATTGGCCGATGGAAATTCTTTTGGCTACCCTTCCGGCGGCATCAAACAACCAGATGGAACGGTATTTTTTTCTCACAACCGCCGCCGTTTCGGAAACTCTGGAGCCGGCAAAGCCCCTGGCCGTTTACACCTCCAAAGCGATGAATCCGGTTCTCTTCAAGTCAATTTTAATGACCAACATACCGGCCGATTTTCAAGCCGACTTCCGTCTGGAAACGGCTCCCAATCTGCTGGGGCAACTCAAAAAACTTGCCTCCGGCGAGGCATTGGGCGGGGCGCTCTTGGACAATTACGAATATGTATCGTTGAAAAAACTGGATCTTGATTGGGTCAAAAAGCTGAAGCTCGTTTATTCATCACCTCTTGTTCCGGCCCCTCCAGTCGTCCTTTTCACTCCCCTTCCCGAAATGCAAAAACAAAATCTGATTCAGGCGCTGATGGCCCTCCCTGATTCTCTGGATGGAAGAGAGGTCTTGAAGTCGTTCCGGTTCAAAGGCTTCGCTAAGCCGCAAATGGAGGCGTATCAAGCCCTGGACGAAGCCTTCGAAAATGCGTTGGTGGCCGCCCCCAGTATCCCCGCAGAATCCCCCAATTGAGAAAGGCGGAGTTCCGCATGCGAGTCGGTTTCTGCGTACGTGCGGCGCTTAAGTTCTTCGCGGGCCGTGGGGAGCCAAAAGTCCGCGGAAAAGATCAACCCCCCTCCCAGCACAACACGATTGATCCCCGTTACATTGAAAAGCGAGCCCAGCCCGATGCCCAGGTAATACCCCATCTGCTTTAATATGCCGCCTGCGGCCTCGTTTCCTTTTTTGGCCTCATCCACCAGCCGGCCGCTTAAAATGGAAGGGTCTTCCTCCAAAAGGGAGACGAGATCCATCGATCCGGGAATTTCAGCATCGGCAACAGCCTCCCGCACCATCCGGTTCAACGCCGTTGCCGATACAAAGGTCTCAAAACAACCACGAGAGCCGCAGGCGCACTCCGGCCCTTCAGGTGAAAGAACCATGTGGCCGAATTCGCCGGCAAAACCCTGTATCCCCCGATAAACCGCTGAATTGATGACGATGGCCCCGCCAATTCCGGTGCCAAGCGTCATCATCAAAAAATCGCCCCATTCCCGCGCAGACCCCAACCAATGCTCCCCCAAGGCAATCATGTTGGCGTCGTTGTCGATGACCACCGGCCGGTTCAGTTTTTGTTCGAGCCGTTGCTGAAAATCGACGTTCTTCCATTCCGGGTAATGGGGAGAGGCATAAACAATCCCTTTGGCCTCTGAAACAATCCCCGGCAGTCCCACGCCAACGGCTTGCGCCATTGTCCCCGCCTCTTTTTCAATCGATGAAATCTGCTTCCCGACAAGAGAAACAATTTCCTCCGGACCGCGATTCGATCCGACAAGCGTTTTCCGGGAACAGGATACCATCCCCTTCCGGTCAACCAGGGCGGCCCGAAGATGCGTTCCGCCGACATCAATGCCGATAACGAAGGTCATAGTCATCACCCCGCTTGTTGAACGGCCTTGAGGATCAGCGGTACCAAAACCGCCGCCAGAAGCCCGATCAGAAAAAGAAACCCCAGACAACAAACAATAACCGGTATGAGAACCGTCATAATACTTTTCCACCAGGGACAATCATGAAGCTCCTTGAGGCCGATGGCCAAAAGGACCATCTGGTAAACACCGGCGGCCAGCCCTCCCACAAAAGGAACGATGAGGAACAACTGCGCCGTCGAGGCGTAGGCCACGGCATTGAGCGTGGCCGTAAAGTCGTTTTTGGTTCCTTTGAGAATCCAGAGAATCAGGTGATTGAGGGCGGAAGAAAGAAAGGTTCCCACCAACGAGAAAATGGGCAGGAAAAGAATCAGCAGGCCGAAGACAACCGGCGCCACAATCCCGGCCGCGATATCTTCCGACTTGAGCGATTGGAAAATCAGCCCGAAGAGAGCCGGTTTGAGAAAGAGAATCAGCACCTGGTACCCGAAGGTGAGAAGAGCACCGGTGGTCTGGGTGATCACCGCATACAAAACAACCGGAAAAATACGGTCGCTGACTCCAAGACGCTTAAAAAAAGGAACCGGTGAGACAATAACTTCTTTGGCCGTCAAGACAAACGACTGGAGCGGATGACTGCGGTAACTTCGTTCCCATTCGGAGTAAACGCGATCAGGCATAAATTTAGTTCAATCATAGCCCAAGCAGTGGTAAGTTCAAAGTTCAAAAGGGAGAAGATTTTCTTCATGCCGACATTTCAGGTCAAATCATCGGATATTGCCAAAGAGCTGTTCGAGATTACCGGCCCCGAGGCGCACCACTTGATCCGTGTTCTGCGCGTCAAGCCGGGGGAGCAACTCCGCCTTGCTGATGGGAAAGGAAATGTCTACACCGGCATTGTTGCGGCTGTCGGAAAAGGGGTTACCGTCAAAATTACCGGTCCCCTTGCCTCCCCGCCCCCTCCCTTTCCCCTTCATCTTTATCTTTCGCTGTTGAAAAGCGAAAAAATGGAATGGATCGTCCAAAAAGCGGTGGAACTGAATATGGAGGCAATTCATCTTTTCGGCGCTATCCACTCCGTCCGCGCCGATTTGAGTCCTTCCAAGTGGAACCGGTTGGTCAAGATCACCGAATCGGCGGCAAAACAGTGTGGTCGATCAAGCCCTCTTTTGTTGACACAAAGAAAGGAAGAAACGACGCTACTGTTCGAAAGGGAATCACAAAAACCGACTACCCACCTGATCTGCCTCGAATCGGGGAAGCGCAAAACGTTGCGCGATTTTTTTGCGACATCCCCGCCCCCCCCTCCCTACGCCCTCTGGATCGGCCCTGAAGGGGGATGGTCGGTCGACGAAACCAAAACGGCGGACCGTCTGGGATTTACGCCTGTCTCGCTTGGGCCGCTCATCCTGCGTGCTGAGACGGCGGCAATACATGCAATGAGTTCAGTTCTGGCGCTGGCTTTTTGAAATATGACACTGATTATCGCCCATAGAGGTTCGCGCCTTTCAGCCCCGGAAAACACCCTTTTGGCCTTCCAAAAGGCCCATGAACAAAAGGCCGACGGGATTGAACTGGATGTCCATCTCACCCGCGACAGAAAGGTCGCGGTTTATCACGATGATCGGATAACCGACGCGCAAGGACAACGGGTTGCGATCCGTTCGGCAACATTTTCGCAGCTCAAGGAAATTGTTCTCCCCGAAAATCAGCACATCCCCACCTTACATGAGGTGTTCGAGCAGTTTGGGCAAAAATTTTCGGTCATCAATGTGGAAATAAAATCGACCGGCTATTGCACCAACGGCATCGAGAAGACGGTGCTTGATCTTGTTTGCCGGTTCCATCTGGAAGACCGTGTGATCATTTCGTCGTTCAACCCCCTGCATCTTTGGCGCACCCGCCTGCTGAACCGCCGTATCCGGATCGGGCACCTGATCTGGCCGCCACAGTGGTTTGCCCGGCGTCATTTCTGGACACGTCTCTGCCGGGCGAATACCGTCAACCTCGAACATGAATGGGCAACCCCGGATCGACTGAAGGAATTCAACGGACTGGGAAGGGACATATGGGTCTGGACGGTCAACGAGGAAAGCGAAATGCGCCGGTGGTTTGGTGCGAACATTGCCGCCATCATTACCGACGATCCGGCAAGGGCCTTGAAGATTCGGAAAGAGTTGTCTTAACAAAAAACCGCCTTGGCAATCCGTAAAGCGCTGTGATAGACGGTTGAAACAATGTCAGGACATTCCAAATGGGCGACGATCAAGCGAAAAAAGGGGGCCGCCGACGCCAAACGGGGTCAACTCTTCACAAAACTGATCAAGGAAATCACCGTGGCCGCCCGCAATGGGGGTGATCCCTCCGGCAACCCACGCCTCCGTAGCGCTATCGCCATCGCCCGCGCCGGTAGCATGCCCAATGACAACATCGAGCGGGCTATCAAAAAGGGAACGGGCGAACTGGAAGGGGTCAATTATGAGGAAGTCACTTACGAAGGCTACGGCCCGGCCGGGGTGGCGATGTTGGTTGAGTCGTTAACGGACAATAAAAACCGGACGGTGGCCGAAATTCGCAATATTTTTGCCAAAAGCGGCGGCAATTTGGGGGAATCGGGATCGGTCGGCTGGATGTTTGAAAAAAAGGGGGTTTTGAATTTCGATAAAAAAACCGCCAATGAAGACAAACTGATGGAGGCGGCCTTGGAGGCGGGAGCTGAAGACATTCGCGACGCGGAAGATTCATGGGACGTGATTACCTCCCCCGCCGATTTCGAAAAAGTGAAAGAGGCCCTCGAAAAAGGAGGTTTTAAACCCCTGTCGGCCGAAGTCTCCATGCTCCCCAAAAACTTGATCAAAATCGAGGTGGAAGACGTAGCCGCCAGAATGTTGAGACTCATGGAGGCGCTCGAAGAACACGATGACGTGCAGAAGGTACACGCGAATTTCGATATTCCGGCGGCCATTTTGGAGAAACTTTCCGCATGATCATTCTCGGCATTGATCCGGGGAGTCGCATCACCGGCTTTGGTTTGGTCGAGAAAAAGAAAAACAACGAAGTCGGCCACATAGAAAACGGCGCCATTTTTTGCGGCGCTTCCCCCACTTTCGATGGCCGCCTGGTGATCATTTTCGAGAAAATCCAGTCCCTCATCAAGACCTTCAAGCCTCATGCCGTGGCGGTGGAAAATATTTTCTATTCCAAAAATGTCCAAAGCACTCTAAAATTGGGGCACGCCCGCGGGGTGGCGATGGTGGCGGCGTCCCTTCTTCAGCTTCCTGTTTTTGAATACACCCCGCTCGAGGTAAAACAGGCTATTGTCGGCACCGGGGGCGCCTCCAAAGATCAGGTGCAAAAAATGGTGAAGGTTTTGCTTCATCTTCCGCAGACAGCGGAAGAAAACGCCTCCGATGCCCTGGCGGTGGCAATTTGTCACGCAAATACAACACGGGAATTGAAACGGTAGGGGCAGGGCTTGCCTTGCCCGGGCGAGGCAAGCCTCGCCCCTACAGATAATATGATCTCTCAATTAAAAGGGATACTATCGTACAAAACCCCGGAAGGTTTGACCGTCGACGTGAACGGCGTCGGCTACGATGTGGTCGTTTCCCTGACCACCTTCTACCGACTGCCGGAGACCGGATCTCCGGTCACGTTACAGATATACACCCATGTGGCCGAAGGAACGCTGGCCCTGTTCGGTTTTTCAGACCTGAACGAAAAAAATGTCTTCAAGAAATTGATCGGCGTCTCGGGCATCGGCCCGAAACTGGCCCTCACCATCCTGTCGGGCCTCCCTGTTCACGAACTGATGGAGGCGATTGCCGCCGAGAACATGGTGAAGTTGACCGGAATTAGCGGCATCGGCAGGAAAACAGCGGAACGGATGATTATCGAACTCCGTGACAAGCTGGCCCCGCTGGCCGCCATCGCCTCATCGGAAAGAGCGGCGGCAATCCATGGGGGAAACGGAAGAACCTATGAAGAAGCCCTTTCGGCGCTTGTCAATCTCGGTTATCATCGCACTATTGCCGAGAAGGCCCTGGGGCAGATAAAAATCCGCCCCGATTCCAACCTTGAAAACGTCCTGAAAGATTCACTGGGGGTATTGTCCCGATGAATGAACGACAAAAAACCGATCTCCGCCTCGAACAAACAGATGAAGACATAACCTTCGATCTTTCTCTCCGTCCGCGGAATCTGTCCGAATACATCGGCCAGGAAAAGGTCAAGGAAAAGCTCGCTGTTTACATCCAGGCCGCCAAAAAACGGGGCGAGCCGCTCGATCATTGCCTCTTCTGCGGACCGCCGGGGCTGGGGAAGACCTCGCTCGCCCATATTATCGGAAACGAAATGGGGGTGTCGATCAAGGCCACTTCCGGGCCGGTTCTGGAACGGGCAGGCGATCTGGCGGCCATTCTTACCAACCTCGAATCGAACTCGGTTTTGTTTATTGACGAGATTCACCGGCTGAATCCGATCGTTGAGGAAATTCTCTATCCGGCCATGGAGGACTATCAGCTCGATATCCTGATCGGCCAGGGCCCCAGCGCCAAATCAATCAAGCTCACCCTCCCCCACTTTACGCTGGTGGGGGCCACGACACGGGCGGGGCTTCTGACCTCCCCTTTGCGCGACCGCTTTGGAATCGTGGAGCGCCTCAATTTCTACGAACCGACTGAACTGAAAAAAATTCTTCTCCGCTCGGCCGGAATCCTCGGCATCCAGGTCGACGACGATGGGGCCATGGAAATCGCCGCCCGTTCGCGAGGTACCCCCCGGATTGTCAACCGTCTTTTGCGCCGCGTCCGCGACTTTGCCGAGGTAAAGGGGAACGGGATCATCGATCTCAAGGGGGCCCGGGGGGGGCTTAAGCTTTTGGAGGTCGATGAAATGGGTTTTGACGCCATGGACCGAAAAATCATGCTGACCATTATTGAAAAATTCAAAGGGGGGCCTGTGGGCATTGAGGCGTTGGCCAGTTCGATTCATGAGCAGAAGGATACGCTCGAAGATGTTTACGAACCGTATCTTTTAAGCCAGGGGTTTATCGACCGAACCCCCCGCGGCCGTTTGGCCACCCGGTCGGCATTCGCCCATTTCAACAAGCCGTATCGGGCGGATGAGGGGACAAAGGACTTGTTCGCATGAAACTCGTAGAAAAACGCGACTATAACTTTCTTTTTTACTGGCTTGCTGTTTTTATCTTTGTGGGTTTCCTGGTTTTTACCGTCACCGGCCGGGATGGGCTTATCCGTCTGATCCAGCTCAAACATCTAAAGCAGGAATTGGCGGCCAAAAACGAGGCCCTCTTACGCACCAATATCGCCCTGCGTCAAGAGCAGAAAAACCTGAAAGATCTTCGGGTGATTGAATATCTGGCCCGAAAATCCCTGGGGCTTGTCTACCCTGACGAAACCGTTTTCGTGTTTGACAAAGGAATCGGCCCATAATACTGATGCCGGTAACTCCCCCCTCCCCCTCTTAAGATAAGAGGGGGAAAAAGGGGAGTTATGTTGTTTTGGAGAGTAACAAATTAAAGAAGGAGAATAAGAAGTATGTCACGTACCAAAGGACGCGTTAAATGGTTTAATGATGCAAAAGGTTTTGGCTTCATCGAACAGGATGGGGGCAAAGACGTTTTTGTCCACTATTCCGCCATCAGTGGCGAGGGATACAAATCTCTTGCTGAAGGACAAGAAGTGGAATTTGACCTCAAAGAAGGACCCAAGGGGCCGCAAGCTCATAACGTTACAAAAGCCGGCGCATAATACTGTAGGGGCAATGCACCCCATCCCATAAAGAGGGACTGCTTACGCTGTAAAGAGGGGCCGCTCTTCAACGAAGTAGCCCCCTTGTGGGGTATGCGGTGAATTGGCCCTACTCCGCAATCCCGTAATCCTTAATTTTCTTGAACAGGGTCGATTTGGCGATTCCGAGGAGGTCCGCCGCCTTGGTTTTGTTGTCGCCTGTCTTGTCGAGCGCTTCGAGAATTTTTTCCTTTTCAACCCGGTCGAGGTCCATCTGATCGCCGGTTTTCACTTCTTCTCCCATCAATTCGATATGGGTTGCGGAGATTTCGGGCCCGTCGCAAAAAACAAGACTGCGCAAAATCACGTTTTTCAACTCACGAATATTTCCCGGCCAGGCATATTCGGCCAATTTCTCAAGGGCCTTGCGGCTGAATGCCAGTGGGGACTTGGGCGACGCCTGATGGATAAAATATTCAGCCAAAAGTGGTATGTCCTCCGGCCTCTCTCTCAAAGGGGGCACCGAAAGAGGAATCACAAAGAGACGGAAAAACAAATCTTCCCGAAAAAGCCCCTTTCTTGCCTGTTCGGACAAATTGCGGTGCGTGGCGGCTATCACCCTCACATCAACGGGGATTTCCGCATCCCCTCCAACGCGGCGGATCGTCCTATTTTCCAAAACGCGCAACAATTTGGGCTGAAGTTCCAAGGGAAGTTCTCCCACTTCATCCAGAAAAAGGGCCCCTCCGTTGGCCTGCTCAAAGGCCCCGGCGCGTCGTGAATGGGCGCCGGTAAAGGCCCCCTTTTCGTGCCCAAAAAGCTCGCTTTCGATGAGGTTGGATGAAATGGCGCCGCAATTCAAAATAACATACGGTCTTTCCTTGCGGGGGGAGAGTTCGTGGACGGCCCAGGCCACCAATTCCTTGCCGCTTCCCGTTTCACCGCTGATCAACACCGTCTGGTCGGTCGCCGCCACACGGCTGATCTTTGTATAGAGCGCCCGCATCGATTCGGCCTGTCCCACCAGGCCGCAAAAATGGTTCTGTTCCATGGGAACCACCGGTTCGGAGGCCACGGTGCTGTCAAAAAATATTTTTGTCTTGCCGATGACAAAGCTCGTTTTCGGCTTCAGGGCCGTGTGATGAATTTTTGTTTCTCCGATGTAAGTCCCGTTTGTCGAATTGAGATCCTCCAAAAGAAATCCGCCGTCGCCGGGGGCAATCCGGCAGTGCCGGCCCGAGACATACTTATCGCGAATGACAATGTCACATTCGGGATTCGACCCGATCAGGGTGACCGATGCCGGCAGATCGAGCCGGCGGGGTTCACCCTTCGGTTGAGAGATGACCAGATAGGATTTGCTGATAATGAACTTTTTTCCGCTCGGATCGAATTTTAAAACCTGCGTGTTCGGCATGCTGTCCCGCTTTCTTAAATATTTATTGCCACCCGATCCCCCACAGCCACCGCGCTTTCGTCGGCAAAACCGGCGGGAACTTCCAGAACATAACGAAACGACGTACCCGGCGTAATAAGGTCCTCGGAGAAAGGAACGGTGTTCGAGGCCACGTAAACGATTTGACTGTCTTTATCGATGAAAAGAATATCGAGGGAAAGCGGGGTGTCTTTCATCCAGAAAGAACTCATCGTGTCTTCCAACCAGACAAAGAGCATCCCCTGGCGGGAGGTCAAATCGGTGCGGTTCATGAGACCTTCCGCCCGCCCGGCCTCGGTATCGGCAATCTCAACGGTGAACCGGGTGGAACCGGATGCGGCAATCACAGTCACGGTATGCGTGGTCTCGGCGGTGTCCCCGCAACCTGCCCCGCCACAACCGACAAAAAACATAAAGAGGGCAAACCGGAACAAATAAAGACAGCCCCCCACCCGAGGAAACAAATTGCGATTATTTGGGATTTGGGCCTTGGTCATTGGGACTTGCAATTTCTTCCCCCCCTTCTCCATTCTCTTCGTCCTTTTCGGCCATGGTCGCCGCGGATACGACTTTTTCACCCGGCTCGACCTGAATCAGGCGCACCCCTTGTGTGTTTCTTCCCATGACCGAGATCTGATTCACATGGATACGGATGATTTTTCCCAGATCGGTGATCAGCATGACATCATCCGATTCAAGAACCTGAAGGGTGGCAATGACCAAACCGGTCTTCTCCGAGGTTTTCATGGTGATGATTCCGCTCCCCCCTCTTCCCTGGAGCCGGTATTCGCCGGTGTCGGTTCTTTTTCCGTAACCTTTTTCCGAAACCGTCAGGACGTTGGCCCCTGAATGAACCAAACTCATCCCCACCACCTGATCTTTTTCGCCAAGCGAGATGCCGCGAACCCCTCCCGCCGAGCGGCCCATCGGCCGCACCTCTTCCTCCTTAAACCGGATCGTCTGTCCCTCCGCCGTACTCAAGAGAATATCACGCGTACCGTCGCAAAGTGTGACCTCGACCAGTTCGTCATCCGGTTCGATGGTGATGGCGATAATGCCTCCGGCCCGGGGGTTTGAATAGGCCGGGAGAGTGGTTTTCTTGACTGTTCCCTTTCGCGTGACAAAAAAGACGAATTTTCCCCCATCGAAATCCTTCACCGGCAGGATCGTCGCCACCTTTTCATCCGATTCCAGGGAGATTAAATTCGAAATCGCCTTGCCCCGAGTGGCCCTTCCCGCCTGGGGAATTTCGTGAACCTTCAGCCAATGAACCTTGCCCCTGCTGGTGAAGATGAGAATAAAACTGTGCGTGGAAGCGACAAAGAGCTGTTCAACAAAATCCTCGTCGCGCGTGGTCATGCCGGTCTTGCCACGCCCTCCCCTTCGCTGGGCCCGGTAGAGGCTGATGGGATTCCTTTTGATGTAGCCCAGGTGAGAGACGGTAACCACCATGTCCTCTTCCTGAATGAGATCCTCCATCGAAAAATCGCCCGTCTGCCCTGCCACAATTTCGGTTCTCCGTTTGTCGCCGTACTTCTGCCTGATCTCTTTCAGTTCATCGACGATGATCTGCGCAATGAGTTTGTCGCTTGCCAAAATTTCCCTGAGCCGATTGATCAGCGCCAGCACCTCTTCGTATTCCCGGACAATCTTGTCGCGTTCAAGGCCGGTCAGGCGTTGCAGACGCAAATCGAGGATCGCCTGGGCCTGAATATCGGTGAGTTCAAAATTTTCCATCAGGGCCTTTTTGGCCTCGGCGGGATTGGGCGATTTTTTGATCAATTCCACGACGCGGTCGATGTTTTCGACGGCTATTTTCAGGCCCTGAAGGATATGCGCGCGCCTTTCGGCCTCCGCCAGTTCGAAAACCGTGCGTCGGACGATGACCTCGCGGCGATGCTCGATAAAAATCTTGAGGAACTCGCGAAGGCTCAAAATTTTCGGCTGGCCGGAAACAATCGCCAGCATGATGATGCCGAACGAGGACTGCATCGCCGTATGCTTGTAGAGCTGGTTCAATACCACTGCCGAAACCGTCCCCTTTTTCAGCTCAATGACAATACGCATCCCTTCACGGTCCGATTCGTCGCGAAGGTCGCCGATGCCCTCGATTTTGTCCTCGGTAACCAGCGCGGCGATCGATTCGATGAGCCGCGCCTTGTTCACCTGATAGGGAAGCTCGGTGACAATGATGGCCTCACGATCCCCCTTGGCGATCTTTTCGATGACCGCGCGGGCGCGCATCTGGATGACCCCGCGGCCGGTTGTATAGGCCTGGCGGATCCCTTCGCGGCCGTAGATGAAACCGGCGGTCGGAAAATCGGGGCCAGGGACCGTTTTGAAAAGTTCGTCATCCGGCAAATTCGGGTTTTCCACCAAACCAATCAACGCATCGATGATTTCGGTCAAATTGTGCGGCGGCATCCGCGTGGCCATGCCGACAGCGA
>JACQOY010000104.1 GCA_016207765.1 Deltaproteobacteria bacterium
AACTTTGAACTTTTTTAACTTTGAACTTTTTGAACCTTTAACCCTATTCTTTCTTCCCCAACACCAGCGCCCCGATAATCGCCACCAGCAAAAGAACCGAGGTCAATTCAAACGGAATGAGGTACTTTGAAAACATGAGACGGCCGACCTTGTGCACCTCGCCAAACCCCTCCTCCACCGGCGCAAAAGGCACGACCGGAATTTTCAAGAAATGCCAAATCAAAAACCCCGCGAAAAAAAGGGCCGTCAAAACGACCGCTGTTTTTCGCCAGGTAACCCTGTCATAGACCAGCTCTTCCTTCCGGATATTCAGGAGCATGATGACAAAGGTAAAAAGGACCATGATCGCTCCGGCATAAACCAAGACCTGCAAGACCGCCACAAAAGGGGCCGAAAGCAGAACGTAGAGAGCGGCCAGCCCGAAAAAGGCCCCCACCAGATAGATGGCGCTCGCCACCGGATTGGTCTGAAAGATCATGAGCAAAGTCATGAGCACGGAAAGGCCGCCAAATAGGTAAAAAAGAAAGATTTCACTCATATGACATTCGAGGTTCAGGGTTTAAAAAGTTCAAAGTTCAAAGTTCAAAGTTCAAACTTTTTTAACTTTGAACTTTTTTAACTTTGAACTTTCCTAACCTTGAACTTTAAATCTACAACACCATAACAATCGCCGTCCCCGCCACACTGGCAAGCCCCAACGGAATCATCACCTTCCATCCCAGATGCATCAACTGATCGTACCGAAACCGGGGGAGCGTCCAGCGGATCCAGATGAAAACCCAGCAGAAGAAAAGGATCTTCGCCATGAACACGCCGAACTGGAGCACCGCCGCGAAGACCTGCCGCCCCATATCCCCCAACTGAAACGATCCATGCAACAAAGTATACAGACCGAGCGCCAGGCCGATGACGGTCATCGGCAAACCGATGACGATAACCTCGTAGTCACGCTTGTCGCCGTATTTGCCGCTCTTGAATTTGCCCAGCAGAAAGAAACCGATGATCATGAACAAAACACCGTGGGCCAACAAAACCATGAAGAGACCGCTTTCGGCGTTTGTCCTCAAAAATTCCGTCGACAAAAACGGCACCTGCCACCCGCCGAAAAAGAGGGCCGTGATCAGCGCCGAACCGACGATCATATGCGCGTATTCCGCCATGAAGAACATGGCGAATTTCATGGAGCTGTATTCCACATGATAGCCCGCAACCAGTTCCGACTCCCCTTCCGGCAGGTCGAACGGCAGGCGGTTGGCCTCGGCAAACACGGCGGTCAGGAAAAGAATGAAGGCCAGGGGATTGCGGATAAAATTCCACCTCCAGACGGCGGCGGTCTGATCGTCTATCAGGGCGGAGAGCTCCAGCGAACCCCCCAGGAGCAAAACACTCAAAAGGGCCAGCCCCATGGCGATTTCGTAGGAGAACATCTGCGCCGAAGAACGCAAACCGCCCAAAAGCGAATATTTGTTGTTGGAGGACCACCCCGCCAGCAGAACGCCGAACACGCCGAGAGACGACATCGCCAGTATATAAAGGATGCCGACATTGAGGTCAGCCGCCTGAAAGGTGAAAATTCCGCCGTTAATTTCAATCGGATGGGCAAAGGGGATGACGGCATAGGTGACGCAGGCCACAAACAACACCAGAAATGGGGCCAGGATAAAAAACGGCTTGTTGACATGCGCGGGAATGATGTCTTCCTTGGTAATGAGCTTGATGACATCGGAAATGGTATGGAGCAGTCCCCCCAGACGGATACCGAAAAAGCTCGCGCGGTTGGGGCCCCTCCGGTCCTGAATATAAGCAGACCCTTTCCTCTCCACCCATATCAACAACGGGAGGAGATTAAAGATGAGGAGAAAGGGGATAAGAATTTTGAGTATAAGAACGAGCATTCGTTTGTAATCTTTCCGTCAATTCCTCCAAAGTCTCACTGACCAACCGCGCCTCTCCCCGCGGCGGATAAGCCGCCGTAATTTTTTGCGTCAAACCCCTGACGTTGGTGAAATGGCCCTCCTGTTCCGCATAGGTGGGAATGGGAAAAACCACCGCGGATGAATGGGCCGCCGGATTTTCGTTGGAGGCCCAGATGCCCAGAATCGGAACCTTTTTCTCAATCACCTTTTTCATGTCGGCGGGGCTTAAAGAGTTCAAAACCAGAAGCCCCCTCACCTCTTTAAGGGTTGAGAGCGGCCTGAAACCAAGTTTGTCCACAAAGGCCTGATTGGGATTCTTGTCGGCGGTCATGAGAAAATTGTCGGACACCGGATTCTCAACCTCTCTTCGGCTGAAGTAGAGATGACGGGTCTTTAAAACCGTTTTGGCAAAATCGGCGAGGGCTTGGAGGGTCTCGTTGGTCTCCTGCGCATTGGCCACAACGCCGATTTCATCCAACGCACCGCCCTTCATCAATCCGGCCAGCCGATCAACGGCTTCATCGGAGGAAACCAGATGGGAAATATTCTTTTCAAGAATCCGCGGCCTCAGGATTCGGTCTTCGTTGATGAACTTGTAGCCATAGCGCCCTTCGTCGCAGATCCAGTAGTTGTTCACCTCCGGATTATACCGGGGGAGAAGACGATAAACCTTCAATTCCTCGTGATGGATTTCGATGTTGCATCCACGCGAACAGCCGGGGCAGACGGACGGCGTTCGTTCCAGAAACCAAACCCGTTTCTTGAAGCGGAAATCCTTGTTGGTCAGCGCCCCCACGGGGCAGACATCAATTGTATTGCCGGCATAGGGGTTTGAGAGCTTTTTTCCGGGGAAGGTGGTGATCATGGTGTGATCGCCCCGGTTGGCGAGGGTGAGTTCATCGACTCCCGCCACCTCCTGGCAGACGCGGATACACCGGGTGCAGGCGATGCAACGTTCCTGGTCGAGCATCACATTGGCGCCAAGGTCGATCATTTTGTTCTTGGAAACTTTTTCCTCGGCAAACCGGGAGGGGACCTCGTCGTAATTCATGTAATAGTCCTGCAGTCTGCATTCGCCCGCCTGATCGCAGGTGGGGCAATCGAGCGGATGGTTGATGAGGAGAAACTCCATCACCGATTTGCGGATTTTGGTGATTTCATCGGTGCTTGTCTTCACCACCATCCCCTCGGAAACCGGTTGGACACAACTAGCCACCGGCTTAGGCCACTTTTCCACCTGCACGAGGCACATCCGGCAGTTTCCCACCGCCTTCAGGCCCGGGTGCCAGCAGTAATGCGGAATGGTGATCCCCGCCGTGATCGCCGCCTGAAGGATGCTGGTTCCTTTGGGAACCGCCACCTGCTTACCATCAATTGTTAATGTAATGTCGGTCATAATCATCACAACACATGCATCTGCGCCTGCGCTGTTTTTCCCCTGAAATGCGCCGCAAAATCTTCCGGAAATTTTTTGAGATAGCTCAAAACCGGCATGGCAAGGGCATCGGCCAGAACGCAAATGGTCTTTCCCATCATGTTATTCGAAATATCCTTGAGCAATTCGATATCCGCTGAAGTCCCCCCTTCGCGAAGAAAACGGACCAGAATTTTGTCCACCCAGCCGCTTCCTTCCCGGCAGGGGGTACACTGCCCGCACGATTCGTGGGCGTAAAAACGGGACAGATTACGAAGGGCCCAAAGCATATCCACACCTTCGTGCAGGACAATCACGCCGCCGGACCCGAGCATCGAGCCATGTTGCATCAGCGATTCGTAGTCGAGTTTTACCGTCTCCACATCCTGCGCGTTCAACACCGGGACCGACGAGCCCCCGGGGACAACCGCCTTCAGTCTTTTGCCTCCCAAAACACCGCCGCAATCCTTCTCGATCAAATCCTTGAGGGGGTATCCGAGCGGTTTTTCAAGCACGCCCGGCTTGTTCACATGACCGGAGACCGAAAAAAGTTTGGTCCCGGGCGATTTTTCCGTGCCGAACCGGCGGTAAGCGGCCGCACCATGATTGATGATAAAAGGAAGGGCGGAAAGGGTTTCCACATTGTTGATGACGGTGGGACTGCCGAACAATCCGACAACCGCCGGAAAAGGCGGCTTGATGCGGGGCTGTCCCTTTTTGCCTTCAAGGGATTCAAGAAGGGCCGTTTCCTCGCCGCAGATGTAGGCCCCGGCCCCCCGGTGGATAGTCACATCGAGGTCATAGCCCGACTTGAAAATATTTTTTCCCAGATACCCTTTCGCATACGCCTCGGCCACCGCAGAGCGGATCCTTTGACAGGGGAGATCGAACTCACCCCGTATATAAATGTAGGCGGTGTGACTGCGGATGGCATAACAGGCGATGATGATCCCTTCGATGAGCTGGTGCGGATCGTCCTCCAACAACAACCGGTCCTTGAACGTCCCCGGCTCCGACTCATCGGCGTTGACGCAAAGATAGACGGGTTTTCCCGTGTCCTGCGGGACAAAACTCCATTTGAGCCCCGCCGAAAAACCGGCCCCCCCTCTTCCCCTCAGGCCCGAATTTTTCACCTCGTCGATCACCTGATTCGGCTGAAGCGAGAAGAGTTTTTTGACCGATTGATACCCCCCCGTCTTTTCAAACACCTGGAGAGTGTAGGATTCGGGCTGACCGACGCGATTTGTTAAAATCAAAGACATGCTAGGGACCATGGACAAGGGACAAGGGACAAGGGACCAAAAGCTTTAGGTCACTGGTCACTAGTCACTAGTCACTGGTCTATTTCAAACCATTAAGAATCTCATCCACCTTACTAGCATCCAGATTCTCAAAGTATTTCTGGTTGACCATCATCGCCGGGGCCGTGCCGCAACTGGCGAGACACTCCACGGTGCAGAGGGAAAATTTCCCGTCCGGCGTCGTTTCGTTTTCCCCGATTCCCAGTTTTTTCTTCAAATGATCAAGAAGGCTTTCACTCCCCCTAAGCGCGCAGGAAAGGGTCCGGCAGACCTGGAGATTGTATTTCCCCGGCGGCTTCCGGTGAAACATCGTGTAGAAAGTAACCACCCCGTAAACGTGGGCGGGCGAAATGTCGAGCAGGCCCGCCACATACTCCATCGTCTCCTGCGAGATAAAACCAAACTCCCCCTGCGCCAGCCAGAGGGTGGGCAAAAGCGCCGCCTGCTTCGTGGGATACCGGCTCAAAATTTCAGCCAGCTTCTTTTTGTTTTCGGGCGAAAATTCCATGGTCATCGATCCAGCTCCCCCGCCACAATGTTCAAGCTTCCGATAATGGCCACCGCATCGGCGATCATGTGCCCCTCGATGATCTTTTCATACGCCGCAAAAAGCGGAAAACAGGGGGGACGGCATTTGATCCGGTACGGCCTCATGGAACCGTCGCTGACAATATAAAAACCAAGCTCTCCGTTGGCCGCCTCGGTGGCGCTGTAGACTTCCCCCTTCGGCGGCAAGATCCCGTGCATGATCAGTTTGAAATGGTTCATCAACCCTTCGATGCTTCCGTACACCTCTTTCTTGGGGGGAAGGGCCACCCGGGCGTCATCCGTCATCACCGGCCCCTGGGGCAGACGGCCCAGCGCCTGATGGATAATCTTGATGCTCTGATAAATCTCCTCGATCCGGACCATCGTCCGATCGTACGTGTCTCCGTTTTCGGCAACCGGGATGTCGAAATCGAACTCATCATAATGATAGTAGGGCTCGGCCTTGCGCAAATCATGAGCCACACCGGAGGCCCGAAGACAGGGCCCGGTAAACCCCCATTCGACGGCCTGCTCTTTGGTCACCACCCCCACATCCACTGTCCGGTCGCAGAAAATGCGGTTGTTGGCGACAAGCCCCACCACATCGCGCACCCCCTGTTCGACTTCCTTCAGGATCGCTTTTATGTCGGAGGCGAAATCGGGGTAGATGTCGCGCGCAAGCCCGCCGATGCGCGTATAGGCGTAGGTCAATCGGGCGCCCGTGACCTTCTCGATGGCGGTGTAGATCTTTTCGCGGACGTTGAAGAAGAACCAGAAATTGGTCAGCGCCCCGATATCGACCAGATTGGTGCCGATGCAGACCAGATGATCCATGACGCGCGAGAGTTCGCACATGACGACGCGGATAAAAACAGCGCGGTCCGGTATTTCGAGATTCAGCAGTTTTTCGACAGCGCGGCAATAGCCCGAATTGTTCATGAGCGCGGAGACATAATTGAGACGATCGGTGTAGGGAATGATCTGCTGATAGGTTGAATGTTCGGAATGTTTTTCGAAACAACGGTGAAGATAGCCTATTTCGCTGGCCGCCCGAACAATCAGCTCGCCGTCGAGCTCCACTTGCGTGCGCAGGGCGCCATGCATGGCCGGATGCGATGGGCCGATGTTCAGCGTCATTGTTTCGGATTCCAGTTCTTTTTGAACCAACGGCATATCTTCACCCTCCCCTCCTTTGTAAGGAGGGGTTGGGGGAGGTAGAGCGTCGTCGACGGCCCTCTACCCCACCTAACCTCCCCTTACAAAGGGGAGGAACATTACAACAAATTTCCCAACGTCGGAATCGGTTGCCTTTTGTCGATCGGATAATCTTTCCTTAAGGGGTGTCCTTCAAACCCCTCCCACATCAAAAGCCTCTTCAAATTCGGGTGTCCCTCAAAGCGGATGCCCAAGAGGTCGTAGGCCTCGCGTTCAAACCAGTCGGCGATCGGATAGACAGGAACGGCCGATTGAATGGACGGTTTTTCACCGGCAATCTTCACCCGCAGGCGAATCCTCTTTTTCTTCGGGAGCGAATACAAATGATAGACCACTTCAAAACGTCCGCCGGAGGCGGACTGCGCCAAATAATCGACCCCGCAGAGATCGAGAAAGAGGTCGAAGGGACATTCGGGAAACTCCTTGAGAAACTTGAGGATATCGACGATCCGGCTGGAATCGACAACGGCGGTGTCATCTCCGTAGTTCTGATGGACCTCACCGACCGCCTCGCCAAATTCTTTTTGAAGGATTTCAAGGAGGTTCATCATTCCAATTTTGCCCCGGGATCTATTTTTTTCTGGATTTTCATCACTGCATCCAGAATTTGCTCCGGACGCGGCGGACAACCGGGCACATAGACATCGACCGGTATCACCTCGTCAATTCCCTGGACAACGCTGTAATTGTCGTAAAATCCGCCGGACGAGGCGCAGGCCCCCACCGCCACCACCCATTTCGGTTCGCACATCTGTTCGTAGATTTTTTTCAAAATCGGGGCCTGCTTGTAATTGATGGTCCCCATGACGAGGAGCAGGTCCGACTGGCGGGGCGAAAAGCGGACCACTTCGGCGCCGAACCGCGAAATGTCGAACTGGGCCGAAACGACCCCCATGAATTCAATGGCGCAACAGGCGGTTCCGAACGGCATCGGCCAGAGGGCATACTTGCGCCCCCAGTTGACCACGTCCTTGATACGCGTGGTCAACACCGTATCGCCGAAGAATTTACGAAGGTCCATGATTCACTGTAGGGGCGCACAGCCGTGCGCCCTTACCTCCAATCCAACGCCCCTTTGCGCCAGACATACAAGAGGCCGATCGCCAAAATCACCATAAAGATACCCATTTCAATGAGCATAAACAACCCCATCCCCTCCGCAATAAAACCCTTGTAGGTCACCGCCCAGGGGATAAGAAAGACCACCTCGATGTCGAAGAGGATAAAAAGCATGGCGATGAGAAAAAACTTAACCGAAAACCGCTCGCGGGCGTCCCCCACCGGTTCCAGGCCGCATTCATAGACTGAAAGTTTGGAGGGGTTTGGTTTTTTGGGCCCCAAAATCGCCGATAATCCCAAAAAGGCGCCGGTAAAAAGTGCGGCCATGACAAAGACCAACAAGATGGGTAAAAAAGGATGTTCCATACCCCTTTATCGTCAAGAAAAGTCAGGGCTTTGTAGGTAATTTGACGGGGGATGTCAATTACTTAAGATCATACCGAGACATGATCTAGCTCAGCTCCACCGAAACCAGTTGCGAGGCCCCCGGTTCCTGCATGGTAACGCCGTAGAGAACATCGGTCATCTGCATGGTCTTCTTGTTGTGGGTGATGACGATGAACTGCGTTTTGGAGGTCATGTCGCGGATCAGGTCGTTGTAGCGCCCCACGTTCACGTCATCGAGCGGGGCATCGACTTCATCAAGGATGCAGAAAGGAGAGGGCTTGATCTGGAAGATCGAAAAGATAAGGCTCACCGCGGTAAGCGCCTTTTCGCCGCCGGAGAGAAGGCTTACCGACTGAAGTTTCTTGCCGGGGGGCTGGGCGATGATTTCAACGCCGGTTTCCAGAAGATTGTTTTCGTCGGTGAGTACCAGCTTCGCCTTTCCGCCGGCAAACAGTTTGGGGAAAAGTTTTTCAAACCGCTCGCTCACCTTGGTGAATGTTTCCAGGAAGCGTTCGCGGGTGGTTCGGTTGACCTTTTGAATGAGCCTTTCCAGCGAATCGAGCGAGGACTCCAGGTCGTGCTTCTGGCCGGTCAGGAATTCGAGCCGCGTTTTGATCTCTTCGTACTCCTCCAACGCCGCCGAGTTGACCTCCCCCATCCGCCCCAACTGGCCTTTCAGTTCGGTGACCTTTTCTTCCGCCTGCGCCACATCCAGATTCTCGTCCAGATAGCGGGAATAAATCTCCGCCAAATCCTGCTGATGGCGCTCGAGGCACTGCTCGGCAAGCCCCCGCAAGCGGCCCCTCGCCTCGGTGAGTTCCACGGCAATCTCGCCGAGCCGGCGCGACAAATTCTCATGGGCCTGACGCATTTCCTTGAGCGCCGCCTCCCGTTCGCGGATGCCCGAAGATGCCGAATCAAAGGCCTCGCGCTGACGGGCATGGTTTTCGTTCACCTCATCGCGCTTTTTCAATTTCTTTTCGATGACGCGCGTCAGATGGTACTGGGCCAAGGCGAGATTTTCACGCTTCTGTTCCACTTCCCGGATTTCGATCTCCTTTTTGAGACGCTCTTTCCGCACCCTCAAGATTTCATTCTGAAGGCGGTCGAGTTCCAATTGCAGGTGCGTCTGCCGCTCCAGCGCCTGCGCCAGTTCGATCTTGAAACGGGTGAGGGCGGCTGAATCCTCGTCGGTCGTCTTTTGCCACGCTTCCATCGCCTGCCGGTCCGCATTCAGCGCCTCCCGGGAGAGGCGGACCTGTTCGATCAAACCCTTCTCTTCCGCGGCAAGATTCGCCAGCTCGCCGCTCAAGCCTTCAAGCGCCCCTTTTTCGGCGGCAATCCGCTCCTCCTCCGCCTTGATGCGGTCCTGAAGCGAATCGATTTCCTTTTTGAAATGGGCGACATCCTTCTCCTGGTTGGCGATTTTGATCTCCTCCTCGAAGGACGAATGAGTCACCTCCTTCAAACGAGACTCCAGGCCTTCCACCCGTGAGGCCGCCTCGCCGCGAATCCGCTCCCTTTCACTTAAAGAGGCCTGAAGGGAATCGATCATCTGCGTCAATTCCTTCATCTCGCGCTTCTTTTCCAAAAGCGCCTTCGAGGTGTTGGCCAGCGTTCCTCCGGAAATCACCCCCGTGGGGGCAACCACTTCCCCGTCGAGAGTGACAAGGGTTTTGCGGTGGCCGTTGGCCGCCCAGATATCGAGCGCCCTCTTCAGATTGGAAACCACGTAAACATCGGCGAAAAGAAAATCCTTCAAGCCCGCATATTCCTCGTTGAGCCGGACAAAACGGCTTAACGGGCCCAAAACCCCCTCTTGTTCGGGAAGGGGATCCGACGACTCACCATAGTTTCTGAGATTGACCGGCACAAAGGTTCCACGTCCGCTCTGGGCCGTCCGCAAATACTCGGCCGCCTCAACCCCCTCGTTTTGCGTCTTTACCACCACATACTGGAGTTTTTCTCCCAGCACCGCCGACACCGCCCCCTCGTACCGCGGTTCGGTTTCCACAAAGTCGGCCACTGTTCCAAAGATTCCCTCGGCACCCGCCTCGCGTTTCTTCATCAAAACGGCGCGTGTCCCTTCCTGATACCCCTCGAAATTCTTTTGAAGTTCTTCAAGAGCGGCCAAACGCGATTTGCGAAGGGTCAGTTCATCTTTCAAGCGCGCGATCTCCCCCTCCTCGTTCTTCAAGTTTTCGCGATGGGCTTTCAGCTCTTCCATCAGCCGGTCGGTCCGGCTGGTAAGGTCGAGCTTCATCTGCTTGAGCGTCTCCAGCTCTCCCGCGGCCTTGCGGTGGATTTTTTGCATTTCGGCCAGTTGACCCTTGAACCTCGCGGTCTCCTCCTGAAGCCGGGAGATATTTTCGGCAGACCCCTCGCGTTTTTGAGTCTGGCTTTTGGAGAGCGTCTCAATCTGGGCCAGACGGTTTTCCAGGACATGAATTTTCTGCCACCCCTCCTCCACGGACGATTTGCCAAGCCCCAGTTTGCAGGCCGCCTCGTCCATTCTCTTTTGAACTTCGCCGGCCGCCTCGTCCAGACGGTTGACATCGAGATCTTCGATACGCTTCTGTTCATCTATCTGCTCCAAGCCGGTCTGCACCCCCTCTTCTTCCCTGTGGTATTCGGCAATCATCTGTTCCATCTCCGTTTTGAGAGTCGACAGCCTTTGCTCCTCCTCTTTCTTGTAGCGCAAATCGGCCTCCCCAAGCTGGATTGAGTTGTTCAATTCAAAAAGATCGTTCTGGGCGCGGTTGATGACTTGTTCGGTGTCAAGGAGTTCGGTGCGCGCCGTTTCAAGACGGTTTTCAGTCTCCTGGAGATTCAGCCGGTTTTCCTCCTCCTTGAGGCTTAAAGCTTTGAGCTCCGTCTCCAGCTCTTCCTGTTTGCGATTGAAGCAAAGATAGTGATGGGACGAAAGGGCGAAATCCCACTTCTGGAATTCCTGTTTGACCGTCCGGTATTTTTCGGCCTTCTTGGCCTGGCGGTCAAGGGAGCCGGCCTGCCGCTTGAGTTCCTCCACGATATCAGAGAGTCGGAGAAGATTCTGGCGCGTCGATTCGATCTTTCGCAGGGCCGCCTCTTTGCGCGCCTTGAATTTGGAAACACCCGCCGCTTCTTCGATATAAAAACGGCGTTCTTCGGGGCGGGCCTGAACGATCTGCGAGATGCGCCCCTGCTCGATGATGGAATAGGCCTTGGTGCCGACTCCGGTTCCCAGAAAAAGATCGGTGACATCTTTTAAACGGACGGGGGCCTTGTTGATGAAGTATTCGCTTTGGGTCAATGACCCTTCACCGGTGCGGTAGAGCCGACGGCCGATGGAAATTTCGGAATGATTGGCGTACGCCGGGGGGGTTTGATACCCTGAAGTGGAAAAGGTGAGTTCCACGCCCGCCATTGAAAGAGGGGCGCGGTTTTCCGAACCGGAGAAAATCACATCCTCCATGTTCCGGCCGCGCAGATGTTTGGCGCTCTGCTCTCCCATTACCCAGCGGATCGCATCGACAATGTTCGACTTTCCGCAACCGTTGGGGCCGACAATGGCGGTGACATCCTTGTCGAAATTAACCCCTGTTTTATCGACAAACGATTTGAACCCGTTGATTTCGAGGCTTTTGAGTTTCATTCTTAAAAAGAGAGTCCTTCCCCCTCTCCGGGCGGCTTACGAAAATTGCGAAGACAAAGGAACTCTCTTTGTTTGCGAACTGTTACCACAAATTTATCCGGATGGAACAAAAAGTTAAAACGAGCGTAACATACACCTAAAGCCCCTGCCAAGAGGAAATCCGCGACTATTAACAACTATTTGTAATTATTGATTAAAGCCTCGAAGAGGCCCCTTTGGGGTTATCCACAACTGGGGATAAAACTGTGAATATCGATGTAGTGTAACGTATTGCCAAAAAATCAATTTTCGGGTATAGGTTATAGATAATAAAATAGATTAAACTGGTTGGTCCTGTTACTCCGTTAGTAAGTCAATCCGATGAAATTTTTTTCTCTCACCCTTCTTTTTTTCTTCACCCTTGTTTCCTGTGCCTCTGTTTCGTCCGGCGCAAGAACCGGCTCCTCTTCGAAGAACGCATCGGTTCCGAAATCGAATAAAGTCCGTTCCGAGGCGGGACTCAATATTCCGGCATGGGGGGTGGCGATTGACGCCGTTTATGACAAACGGCTGGACAACCTGATTCCCGGCTACAAAATGATGAACGTGGTGCTTACCAACCGGAGTCCAAGCACCATCTACCTCGATCCGCGGCGGGACAAACGGATCATCCGCGACAGCGTGGGGAAAAGCCATTCGGCGATCAACCATCTGCGATTCACTGATGAAAAAATCTGGCTCGCCCTTCCTGTGGGTTTGAAAGACCAGTTGGAATACCCGCACGCGGTCCGCACCGGAAATTCGACAAAAATAGACCTTTTCTTTCCGGCCGGAACCGAACTGGCCGGATTCCGCGAGATCAGCTGGAGGTCGGACCATTTCAAGCAGGTGTTTGATGTTTATACCGCCATGGAGAAAAACCTCGACTGGGATCCGAAATCGGAAAAGACTCCCACAGAAACGCCGGCGGTCCGGCAATCGATTGAAAAGTACGACAATCCCCCTCCCGGGCAGGAAACCGGCGCTCTCGATTTATCAAGCGCCGCAGGCGAAGAGGCCGACCGGGAAAACCGGCCTGGCTATGAGGCCCCGTTTGGCGATTTGCCGGCCGACCCGGTCCCCACAGCGCAAACCACCCGCACCAAACGGATTGAGGAATCCCCTCCCCCCTTCGACCCGCGGCTGGATGATGTAACGACCATTCCGATGGATTAAGGGATCACTCAGATCGCCAAAGCAACCGGTCGAACCCGAGCGGCGGCCATTGGAACCGGCGCAACGAATCGTCCCGGAGCGAAAAGGCCACTGGTATATCCGGCAATACTCCTGCCGGCGGGACTTCCTTTGATACTGTTTTCTCCCAATGCAGGATCCACTTCTCCCAATGCGGGATTTTCTTCCGAATCGGGGCCTGATTCGATAAAGACCACATTATCGTCTTCGGCAGTGATCTTGGGGATCTCATCTTGTTGCACCGGAACATGAACGGTTTGGTCCCCGGGAACCTCCAATGATGAAAGAACAGGATAATCTCTTTTAATGGGAGTGGCGAGTTCGGGTTCAAGAATTGAAATCCATCTTAAGAGCAAAATAACCAAATCGGTCCGGTGAACATCCTGCCAGCCTTTGAAATTCGAAAACTCCCGCATATAGTGTTCCCCACCCACATCTTTTAGTTTGGACATCGCCGCAGACTCGCCCTCTTCCCTATAAACCACACTAATCCAGAAGAGATCGAGCAACAATGTCTCAAAATCCTGAGCATCGTATTCCGGGACCGTCCCCCTAAACCGGGTCCCCTCAATCGGCTCGATAAATGCCTGTTGATAGCGAGCGACATCGATTCCTTTTGACACAAGGCTTTTTCCAACGGATTGGCGCTGGAGGGAGGCATTCTCCTGGGATTCATGAACTGCGGCCAAAAAAGGAAGAACGGGA
>JACQOY010000092.1 GCA_016207765.1 Deltaproteobacteria bacterium
TCCCGGAGGGGCCGCGGCCCGCCCGTTTGTGACGCATCACAACGCGCTCGATGTCGATCTTTACCTTCGCATCGCCCCGGAGCTTTATCTCAAGCGGCTGGTGGTGGGGGGCTTTGAGCGGGTTTTTGAAATCAACCGCAACTTCCGGAATGAGGGAATTTCCATTCAGCATAATCCGGAATTCACGATGCTTGAGTTCTATCAGTCCTATGCCACCTATGAAGACCTCATGAATCTGACGGAGGAAATGCTTGCGGGGCTTGCCGTCTCTGTCTGCGGAGGGACAGAGGTCTCGTATCAGGGCGAAACCATCAATTTTACGCCGCCGTTTAAACGGATCTCTTATCAGGAAATGTTGCGGATCGGGGAGGCGGGGCTTGTCCGCCCAACCTTCGTTACCGGCTTTCCGACCGAGAAGTCGCCGCTGGCCCGGCGGAGCGAAACCGATCCGGCGATCACCGACCGGTTCGAGCTTTACATTATGGGGATGGAGATTGCCAACGGCTTCTCCGAGCTGAACGATCCGGCGGACCAGAAGGAGCGGTTTTTGAAACAGATGGAGGCCAGGGCGGCGGGTGATGAGGAGGCGATGTATTTCGACGCTGATTACATCCGGGCTCTGGAATACGGCATGCCGCCGACGGCGGGAGAGGGGATCGGAATCGACCGGCTGGTGATGCTGTTGACCGATTCCCCCTCGATTCGGGATGTGATTCTCTTTCCGCAACTTCGTCCGGAAAAATAAATGTCCTTTGAAACATTCATCGCCCTCCGCTACTTAAGGTCGAAAAAGGTCACCCGTTTTCTTTCCTTTCTCTCCGTCATTTCGCTTGTCGGTATTTTTATTTCCGTTTTTTCGTTTGTGGTCATTCATTCGGTGATGAACGGATTTTCGGTCCATTTGCGCGAAGCGTTGGTCGGTTTCGACGCCCATATGACCATTATCCCCTCTCCCCTGCCCCTCCCCCCCAAGGGGGGAGGGATTAAGGGAGAGGGGGTGTCCGTGGAGAATTGGCTTCGCGAACAAAAAGAAGTCGCCACGGTTACCCCCGTAATCGAATTTTCCGGAATTGTGCAGACGGAATACGGAGTTGCGGGAGGCGCGAAAATCCGGGGTGTGAACCCTGCGGACCTCGCGGAGGAGCCGAATCTGGAAGTCTTTTTTTTCGGGGATGAAAAATATTCGGGTCTTGAGGAAAGCGGGGAATACCCCCCCGGTTTGCTGATTGGCGAGGAACTTTATGCCCGTCTCCGCTTTTTGCCGGGAGACGAAGAGATGGTGACCATCCTCTATCCCTTTGGGGATGTCGGTCCCTCCGGCGAAATCGAACCGCGACGGAGGTCTTTTCGGGTGCTGGGCGTTTTCTCCAGCGGTTTTTATGACTATGACACCCAGTACGCGTTCATCGACTTGAAGGAGGCTTCACTTCTTGTTTCGCAAGGGGACAAGCCGACCCGTATTCTTGCCCGCATGACCGATATCCGACTGACCCCTCCCTTGCGCGAAAAATTGCTTCATGCATTCCCCAAAACTTTTGTCACAACATGGGAAGAACAAAACCAGCGGCTCTTTGCGGCGCTCAAGTTTGAGCGGGCGGGAATGATTCTCCTTCTTTCCATTGTCACCTTTATTGCATCATTTAATGTTTTTGGGCTGATGACCCTGTTGGCGTTTACCAAAACGCGCGACATGGCCTTGTTTTACGCCTTGGGTCTTGACCGTGGCAAGATGCAGGCGGTCTATCGGCGTTTGGGTGTTTTTTTGGGGCTCTTGGGGACCGCCTTGGGGTTGCTTGGCGGGTTGATTCTTGTCGGTTGGCTCAAGGCCTATCCGTTGCCTCTTCCTCCCGCCTATTATCTGGCGACGCTTCCGGCAAAGGTTGACTGGCGTTTGTTGGTGATCGTGATGGGGATGTCCCCCTTTTTCTCGATGCTGGCGGCGTGGGGACCCGCCTGGCAGGCGTCGAAATTGAATCCGATGGAGATATTGAGGGCTACATAGACGGACTAGTGACCAGTGACTAGTGCACCAGTGACCTAAAGCTTTTAGTCCCTGGTCCCTGGTCTCTGGTCCCTGGTCCCTGGTTTGATGCACTGGGAATACAAACTCGGCTTCCGCATGCTCCTTGGCAGGAAAAGACAATTCTTCTCCCCCATGACCCTCATTGCCCTCTGCGGCATCGCTTTTGGAATGACCGCCACCCTGGTGAGTCTTTCGGTCATCACCGGATTTCAGCAGGCCTATGAAAAGGCCATTCTGGGGTTTAACGCCCACCTTATTCTGGTGCAGGATGGCGATGTTGAAGACCCCGAAATCCTTCAGCCGGTTTTGGACGGAATGAAGGTGACCGATGAAGAGGCGCGGTATTGGAAGGAACATGCGCTACTCTGGAGATGGTTTAAGTATTTCGGCCTCGGGACACTCTCTTTTTTTTCCGACCCGAAGATGGAAGAGCTTGAAGACAAGGGGATTGTAGCTTCAAGCGCTTTTGTTTATCGCGAAGGGCTGGCGATCCTTCCCGACGATGTGAGCGGCATTGTTTTGAAAGGGGTCGATCCGGCAAATTTGCGGACGGTCTATCCCATCCGCTATGAATTGCTTTCCGGTACGCCGAACGGAAAGGATCTGGAGGAGACCCTGAGCCCTTTTGACGCCAGGGTGCCCCCGGTCATGGTCGGCAAAAATCTTTTTGACCGGCTTTTTCCCGGGGGGCTGAAGCCGCCGGCCGGCGAATCATCCCTGATCCGGCTCATGATCCCTAAGGGAGATGCGGAAGAGAAACATACCCTGAAAGACTATGCCCAGGATTTTACGGTGGTGGGATTTTTTGAAAGCGGCCTTTACGAGTTCGATTCGCAGTTTATTTTGACCGGCCTTCCCGTCATGCAAGAGCTTTTTCATCTGGGCAAAAGGGTGAGCGGCGTTGAAATGGTGCTGGACGATCCGAACAAGGCCCCCGGGTTGGCCCGGACGATTGAGGCACAACTCCCGATCCCAGCCGATCTTATTTCATGGGATCAGTTGAACGAGGCGCTCTTTTCCGCCATGCAGATGGAAAAAACCCTCTTTCTCATCGTTATGTTGCTGATTATTCTTGTGGCTTCGTTTAATGTCATGGGGATTATCTTCATGATGGTTTTGAACCGTCAGGGGGACTTGGCCGTGTTGAAGGCCATGGGGGCCTTGGGTTTCAGGTTGCGCCGTTCCTTCACCTTGCAGGGAGGGGTGGTGGGGGTTGCCGGAGCTTTCGTTGGATCGGTTTTGAGCGCCCTCTGCCTCTGGTCGCTCGACCGGTTTCAGTGGTTCGATCTGGACCCGCAAATTTATTTCATTTCGCATCTTCCGGTGGCCTGGTCTCCCTCCCTGTGGATCGGCTTGATTGGAGCGGCCCTTTTAATCTGCACCGCCAGCGCGTCGGCGGCCGCCGGTGTGGCGTTAAAATATGGATCGTTAAGGCAAACGTTTCGCTAGAGCCTGTCCCTTTCGTCTATGTAGATTTTTAATAGTATAGGGACTGCACCCTATATATGTTTTTCACTACGGCAAGAACTAGCCCCTCTTTATGGGATTGGTGCTGTTAACGACGAAGGAGTTTACAGGGCTCTTGTCCCCGAAGGGGGTTAAAGATACCAATGCAACAACTCGAAATCAAAAACTTGAAGAAAAATTTCAGTGACGGTTCGGTCACAACCGAGGTCTTGAAGGGGATCGATCTCGTCATTGAAGCCGGAGAGGTCCTCTCCATCGTCGGCGCTTCCGGGGCTGGGAAGTCCACCCTTCTTCATATCATCGGCACGCTCGATACCCCCAGTTCCGGATCGGTCTGGTTTGAGGGGGAGAATCTTTTCCAAAAAAAGGAAAAGGATCTTTGCGCCTTCAGGAACATGGCCCTCGGTTTTATTTTCCAGTTTCATCATCTGCTCCCCGATTTCACCTCGGCTGAAAATGTGATGATGCCGCTCTTGATCCGCGGCGAAAAAGAGAAAAAGGCAAGACTCAAAGCTTGGGCCATGCTCGAGCGTGTGGGTTTGAAGGAAAAACGTGGCGCCAAACCGGTGGAAATGTCCGGAGGGGAACAGCAGAGGGTGGCGATTGCCCGGGCGTTGATCGGCGCTCCCCGCGTTGTTTTGGCCGATGAGCCGACCGGAAATCTTGATACACAGACGGGTCGCCAAGTTTTTGATTTACTTTTGTCGCTTAATAGGGAATTAAAGACGACTCTCATTGTCGTCACGCATAACGAGGAGTTGTCCCAACGGCTGGGTAAAAGTGTCAAACTTGTCGATGGAAAAATCGCCCCTAAAAAATAGAATCAGGAGCCCCGTTTGCTGTGTAATTCGCAAGGCTACGGTGTCTACGAATCATGTGACTCGTGGTGTTTCATCTCAGAACGAAACGTACAAAATGATGGTTTTAAAATGGGGCCTGCTCCTGTTATTTCTTGCTCTTTCTCCAAGCGGCCTTGCGGCGGCTTCAAAGATCGTGAATGTCGATTTTGTCGGCCTTACGAAAACAAGCGAGACGCTCATCCGGAAAAAAATCGTTTCCATTGAAGGGGCAATGTATTCCCCGGCGGCGGTCAACAAGGATATAAAGACCCTCTACGAGA
>JACQOY010000018.1 GCA_016207765.1 Deltaproteobacteria bacterium
AAAAGAACGAGATTTGACGCGGTGCACCTTGTAAATTTTTTCTTTCCGGCACTAAATTCCTGCCAACTTAAATGAGAGAATTAATAATTATTCGATAAATTAATAATTTTCTTCCCGGTAAAAACAAGGCAACTTTGGATGGCTTGTAGCCGATAACAGAAACATTGATAACTGAGCAAACTTCCTATTTACGATGAGTGACCTTTGCGAAGAAATTCGTGCTGTTTCTCCCGATGCGACTGGGCTCTGTACCGAGCTGATGGCTGATCCACAACATCGCCTCGATCGTGCCGATGAACTTAAAAAAACATACGGCATTGAAATTCCCTTCCTTTTTAGCGATTTCGATCCGAAGACCACCGATGATGAAGAAATTTCAGGAAAGGTCGATCGGTTTATTGATTCAACCAATACCAAACTCGATATGGCGGGGGTTTTTTTTGGCAGTCGTGATTATGTAGAGCAATTTGTCCGGGCCACACGCACCTTTGTCCAGAACGAACTGAAAGTTCGTCCCGAAAAATCGCTGACCTTCAACGCTGTAGATACCATTCGCACAGGCTTTGGTCCTTGTGTGGGGATCGACCTCGTTTATTACGGCATCTTATTTTTGGCCGGTTTTGATCCCGAAATCCAGTTTTTGTTCATACCGGGCGAACAACCGGGGGAATTATTTCTGCATACACGCCTGGCGCTCCTTTATGATGACTCTCCAAGCGCTTCACGCTATATTGTGGATGCCGCCATGGGGGTGTTTGGTGAAACAGGTAAAAATGAACCTTACATACAACTATCGCCGGGCGAATTTATCGCGCTGACCTATGTTAACCAGTTGTTTGAGACTCCGTCGTTATCCACCGATGACCAACTCGGAAAGATCGAGCTTGCCTTGACCCTTTCCAAAAACAATCTTGAGGTTCATTTTGGGGCGTTATGCCAGGCAATCAGATATTATGAGTCGAAAAAGGATTGGGCGAATGCCAGGCGCTATTATCATGAGGCTGTCTTGTTAAATCCGGCAGGGGAGAAGGCTTTGATGGAAAAATTTCCGCAAATGGCCTCAACAATTCCCCGGGCTACCGCTTCCCGTTAATCCCCCATTTCTTCTAGAAAATTTGCGTAAATTCGTAAATGTAAGAGCCCTGCGGAGCCATCCCCTTCCATGCAGGCATGGGATTCCAAACGGTTGAATTTTTCAACGTGGAAGCCATTTTTGTCGCGATAGCCGCATAACCTGGACTGTTGGGGGACAAAAGAGAACGTCCATTATACAGTTTATGCCCCTCATCGGGGAGTATTTCAACATTGGTTGCTCTGCCTGTCGCAAGATCGATAGTCACTCGAACAGGGACTCCTCCGTCCAACTCTCGACCATCTCTCATTTCCGACTGGTATAGACTTAGCATTCTTCCATTGAACGTCCCCTTCAAGAACCTGAGAGCTTCAGCTTCCGTTGCTACAACCTTTCGAGTTGGCTGTGAAGGTGATGTAACCATCCCAGCGGGTTGATTCGCGACGGCCTTCGCCTGATCTTCTTTTGAACCGGGGCTCACATACTCACCCGCGCCGGGTTGCGCCGCGTCAACAGGTGTCGATAATGGCGTCGTACCCGTCGCCGGGGCCTTCCCCTCGTCGGATACTTTTGCCGGTACTGCCGTGGTTCCTGACCCCGTCGGTTTTACTGGTGTGTCTCCCATATCTTTACTCTCCTTTTTCCCCTTTATCTTTTTTATGAGCAAAATCAGTGCCAACTATATTAATTTTATACTATTTCATAACCTATTGTAATACAAAGTTATTAAAAAAATTTAGTAATTACTATATCGTCATTTGATTGCCATGATGGTGATTTTAGTCATCAAATTGACAAGCGGTGGGTGTCTGCCCACCCATTTCGGCGTTGTCTTGGATCCCTTTTAAAGTTAATGAGTGAAAACAAATGTCGGAACAGATTAAAAACCTATTCTCTTCCATCTCACCCACCTACGACGGCTTAAACCATCTTTTGAGCCTCAATACCGACCGGCGATGGCGAAAAAGAACTATTGGACAAATTTCCTTTTCAAAAGAGAGACCGGTTGCGGCGCTTGACCTTTGTGCTGGAACGCTCGATCTATCACTGGAATTCTTGCGTCAGTATCCGGCGGGAAAAGTCTGGGCGGTGGATTTTTCGCACGATATGCTAAAACATGGACTGACCAAAGTAAGGGCGCACAGCCCCAACGAGGGACCACTTCGTGGCAGTGCGCCCCTACAAAAACGCATCCATGCCATCTGCGCGGACGGACTTCAAATGCCCTTCCCTACCGAATTTTTCGATGTGGTTTTTTGCGGATTCGGCTTTCGGAATTTTGACGACCAAACGGCGGCGCTGAAAGAAATCCATCGCGTTCTCAAGCCGGATGGACAACTGCTGATCCTGGAATTTTTTCGGCCGACAAACAGCCTAACCCGCATTTTTCACAACACCTACGGAAACTTCATCCTCCCTCTGATCGGGGGCTTGATTTCAGGACGCAAAGAGGCGTATCGGTATCTGCACCGTTCCATCGCCGATTTTTACTCGCTGGAAGAGTGCAAAAAACTTTTTGAACATGCGGGGTTTACGATTGCCAATGCCAAGAATTTTTCAATGGGGGTCTGTTCATTGATTGTGGGGAAAAAGCCCCCGTTGGGGGTTTGATATGAAACTCATCATCGGCATCACCGGGGCCAGCGGGGCAATCTATCCCTTTCAACTCCTCACCTTTCTAAGAGAGAAGACAAACCACGATGTCTCCCTTGTCGCCTCCCCCAATGGCCGAAGGATTTTCAAGGAAGAACTGGGAAAAGATTTGGAGATGTTCGACTATCCCCTATTTGGCGGGAAGGATTTTGATGTCCCGTTTGTTTCCGGATCGGCCAAATATGACCAGCTCGTGATCGTCCCCTGTAGCATGGGAACTTTGGGGCGAATTGCCCACGGGATTTCAGACGACACGCTGACGCGGACGGCGGATGTTTTCATCAAGGAGAAAAGGGAAATGATTGTCGTCCCGCGCGAGACCCCATTTTCACTCATCCATATTGAAAACATGCGGCTCCTCGCGCTTTCGGGGGTGACGATTATTCCGGCGATCCCGTCGTTCTATTCCCGACCCCAAACAGTCGAGCAGACCGCCGCCACGGTCACCAGCCGGATTCTCGATCATATGGGCCTTGAGAACAACTTGATGGAAAGGTGGAAAACTCCCCCTCTCCTAGCCTCCCCCCAAGGGGGGAGGTAGGTTAGGGTACAAAAAGCTGTTTATTTCAGGCAACTTTTTCGGATAATTGCCGATAACTATTTTATGATCAAAAGACTTGGCATCAAACTCATCTACACCCTTGAAATGATCAGGTTTTCGCACTCGATTTTTGCACTCCCGTTTGCCCTTGCAGCCCTTGTATTTGCCGCCGATGGGCTCCCCCCCTTAAAAACAGTGGGGCTCATTATCCTGGCCATGATCACGGCGCGGAATACCGCCATGGCCTTCAACCGGTTTGCCGATGCGAAAATCGATGCCAAAAACCCCCGGACCGCTAACCGGCATATCCCCAGGGGCTCTTTAAGCCGCGGATTTGTGTTGGGCTTCGCCATCATCAACGGCGCCCTCTTTATCTGGATCGCCGGCCTTTTTAATCCGCTGGCTTTCAAACTTTCGCCGGTCGCTTTGGCAATTATCTATTTCTATTCGTATACCAAGCGATTTACCCACTTCACCCAACTGTTTCTCGGTTTGTCGCTCGCCATCGCGCCGATCGGCGCGTGGATCGCCCTGCGCGGCACGGTGGAACTCTTCCCTATTCTTTTGGGGCTTGCGGTGATGTTCTGGGTGGCCGGGTTTGATATCTTCTACGCCACGCAGGATTATCACTTCGACAAAAGCGAGGGGTTGAAGTCGCTTGTGGTGCGGCTGGGAATCGCCAATGCGCTGATTACGGCGAAATTTTTCCATATCCTGAGCATGACCTTCTTCCTCACCATTGGAATTGTCTATCACCTAAACCTGTTCTATCTGACAACCGTCATGCTCATGGGCACTTTTCTGGCCTTTGAACACCATCTGGTCAGGCCGAACGATTTATCCAAAGTGAACACCGCTTTCTTTACGCTTAACGGTATGGTGGGAATTCTCTATCTGGCGGGAACCATCGTAACCGTCATAACCGCTGTCTGATTTTCTCCAGGGCCTTCAATTCCTTTTTGTTCAGCCAAGGAAGGCGCCCCATCAATTGCGCCAGACAGGCGATTTTAGCCACCTGCTCCAGTTGTTCCATCCGGTCGAGCGCCTCCTCGAGAGTGGCTCCAACAGTGACTGCTCCATGTTTTCCCAGCACCACCGCCGAATGATTCCTGATAGACCGGCCAAGCCCCTTTGCCAACGCTACCGTCGAGGGGGTTCTATAAGGAAGGGTCGGAATGGTCCCAAATGCAATGGAAGTCTCCGCCAAAAAGGGGCGCCGCAAAGAAACCCCCGCCAGAGAACAAGCGATGGCAAACGGCGGATGGGCATGAATGACACACCGGACATCGGAACGGACCCGGTAGATCTCACGATGGAGGGGATACTCCACCGAGGCGCCTGGGGGTGTTCTTTTTTCTCCAAGCGAAACAACGACAAGATCGGTCAAAAACCCCTTCCGTTTTCCGGAAGGGGTGATCAGAATCTTTGACGACCCGATTTTTGCGGAAACATTCCCCTCGGAAGAGACAAGAAGCCCCTTTTTGTAGAGATGGCGGCAGACCGAGATGATTTGTTTACGTCTCATTCCACCTCGGTTGCCTGGATCCCCGTCGGACGGAGAGGAAGCGTCAGATAAAACTCCGAACCCTTTCCGAGAACCGAATCGACCCAGATCCTCCCTCCGTGGAGTTCAACAATTCTCTTGGCAATGGCCAGACCCAAGCCGGTACCTCCGTAGGAGCGGGTCATACTCCCGTCCGCCTGGCGGAATTCCTCGAAGATTTTTTCCTGATCCGAAGGATCAATGCCGATTCCGCTGTCCCGGACGCAGATTTTGGCCATTTCGCCGCTTTTTACGGCCTGCACCTCTATCTGCCCCTGCCGGGTGAATTTGGCGGCATTGCCGATCAAGTTAACCAGAACCGTCCGAATCTGGTCTTCATCCCCGTAGACAAGGAAATCATGCGGTACGTGGGACTGGAAATGGTTTTCCTGCGATACAAAAACTCCCTCGAAAATTTCCGCCACACCGACAATCATCGGCCCCAGTTCAATCCGCCGGATGGTGGAAACCCCCTTTCCTGCCTCGATTTTGATCATGGAAAGAATATTGTTCACAATATCCAAAAGCGACTCCCCCGCCGCCTTTACCATGTTCAAATGCCGCCGCTGGTCTTCGGTAACCGGCCCATCGGTCCCCTCGATAATCAGGTCGGTCAACCCCAGAATGCCGGCAAGCGGGGTGCGCAATTCGTGGGTTACATTCGCCATGAGCTGGTTTTTCATCTCCGTCATCTCGGCAAGCTTCTTGTTCTGGCGGCGCACCTCCTCGTAGAGCACGGCATTTGAAAGGTTGTGCGCCAGCCAGCAACCCAATTGAAACAGAAGGTCACGGTCTTCCTCGCCAAAGATCCGGTTTTTGGCTCCCCTTCCAATGTTCAAAAGGCCGATCCACTCCCCCTTCACCAGCAAGGGGACAACCGCCACACATGACAGCTGGGTAAAGTAATGGAGGCCGGCCGATCGAACATCCAGATAACGTCCGTCATGAAGAACTTCGTCCTTGAAAAGGGTTTGCGTCACCTGTTTGAGGTAGGTCAGAAACTCGTAATCGCCCGAAATCGACATATTGAGCGGCTTCTCACCGACCCATTTTTTCAAGACAAAAAGATGGACGCTTTTCTGGTAGAGAAAAAGCGACCCTTCATCGGCCTCCACCATGTGAATCACCGTCTTCAAGATTTCGTAGACGTTTTCGGAGGCGCGCTCAAGCGTCGAAAAGGTGGTCATGAGCCTTTTGAATATCTGCTCATAATCGTATAACTTGCGTTCGCGTTTTTTGAGAGCGGGAAACATTGATGAACTTGAATGGAATTGTAATGGAAATGCGGAGTGGATTCAACAGACTTGTTGTGCTACAGCCAAATTCACGCTCCATGCCCAGGTTCATCCTCAAGCTTCTCGTCACCACCGCCATTCTCTTTCTTCTTTTCAGGAGAATCGATGCGAATGAGCTGTCACAAGCCCTCTCCCAGACCTCTTATCGGCTCTTTACTCTGGCTTTGCTTTTCCTTTTCATCATCCTGATCCTCCCCGCAATCTCCCAAAAAATTCTTTTCAAGGGCTGTCGTCTCGACCTGAAAGCCGGCTCGATTTACAACATCAATTTGAAGAGCATGTTCTATTCGCTGGTGGTCCCCGGCGACCTCGCATCGGGCTTGGCCCGTTTCTTGAAATTTTCCCGGGCGCACCGGGGGGCACGCCCCTCCGAGGGGGAAATCGGGCAGTCGGTGCTGGTCGTCATGGCGGTGGACCGGTTTTTAAACATGGCCGCCGTGATCGCCCCGATCCCCTTTCTTCTCCTTGTTTCCCCGCTCCCCGACAAAACCATCTGGTTTCAAAAGGCAAGCAGTCTTGCCGCTATTTTGTTCTTTCTGGGGGCACTGATCGGGCATCGATGCCCCTTAAAAAAGATTTTTTCCCTGATCAACCGGGGGGCCCTGAAAAAAATCGGCAAAACGCTGGAACGGATGACCGAAACTTTTCAGGACCTGCCCACCCGCACCCTATCGGCCTCTTTCACCATCTGCCTCGTCTATCAAATCGCCGGCATTTTTCTGATCGACATTGTCCTGGCCAAAAGCCTTGGGCTTGATCTCCCGTGGCTTACTTTCTTTTCTATGGCCGCCGTCATCCGATTCGCCCGATATATACCGGTGACCCTCTCGGGCATCGGCGTCCGCGAAGGGCTTTTTCCCCTCTTTCTGGTTTCCTACGGAGTGCCGTTCGAAACGGCGCTGACACTGGGGCTTCTGGGATCGGTCATCGTGATTCTGGCCGGCTTGGTCGGGGGGCTCCTGGAGGGATACGAAACCTACTTCAGCACCTCTTCTTCAACCGCCCGAAGGTAACGATTCAGCGTATCGGGCGAAAAATCGGGAATCGAAATCTCGATCGTCTCAATCCCTTTCGCCATCCGGGAGATAAGTTCCGCCTCGCGCCCCAGCCAATCGTTCGCAAACGACTGGGGATTTTCATAGGCGTAAGCGGTGAGCATCTTTTGAAACTCCAGACACTCCCACTGATTATTCGCCGCCAGTCTCGCCACCGCCGCTTCCGGAGGGACATTTTTTTTCACCGAAAAACCGCCGCCGGGATCGGATGCAAGGAGGACCAAACGGGAAAGTCCGGCCGAATCCGAAAGTTCAACCCTGGGGATCAGATCGGTCAAAAACCGCTGATACCCGAGGACGGCGTAATCCCCGGTTATCCGCCGGATCGCATAATAGAGCCGCATCTTGAGGCGTTCGGATGTGGGAACATTTTTCCAGTAGGGTTTCAATTCCGGAAGTTCCCGAAAATGAGTGACAAAAAAATTGACCTTCTTGGGGTAACCGTACAGCCGTTTTTGCCCGTCAACAAAGGTGTAATCATCCGACAAAAGGGAAGCCCCCCGAAACAGGGCTTTGAGCATTACCAGCGTTTTTCCGGTATGCCGAATGCCCGAAACAAGAATCCCCCTGTCGCCCAAGGCCACACAGCTTGAATGAATGAGGGCAATCCCCTTTTGCGCGAGCTTGAAACGCATCAACGGTTCGAGAATTTCCCCGATAAAAAAAATCATCGAGCGGCGGTTGCCATCGAAAAAGAGGGTTGTCCGGGGCCTCATCAAGCCCAGAATCGCCGCTTGCCAGCGGGCGGTCTTGTACCGTTTCTCCTCGTACACCGCATCGGCGGCCGATTTGTAGCTGAAAAAAGGCTTCCATGAAGCAAGTCTCTCCTTCACAAAAGGGCCGAAACGGATTTCAAGGTCCGGCTCCCCTCCTTCGGGAACGATAAAATTGGGATATTCCGAACGCATCAACGATTCAAACTTCGGATCGGAAGAGTGGATCTTGATGGAAAAAAGATGGTGAAAAGAAAGAAAAAGGGTCATTGCCTGATCGCCTTTACCCAGATTTGTTCGTAGAGAAACCGGCAATCCCGCCTACTCATCCATTTTTCCATCTTTTTGGCGAAAGTGAACAGCTTTTGGTCAAATCCGAAACGGTACAGCCGCGGATCGACGAAAAAAAGACCGGTCGTCCGAAGACGCCACAATCCGGATTCGTCGATGAGCCTTAAGAAATTCTTCGCCCAATGATATATCGAGAAAACGTCCATGCGCCCCAAAACGCGGCGAAGAGGATTGGAAATGAAGCTGGCGCCAAGCCCCATGGGAGAGCTTTTGTTGGTGAAATTGACCACCAACTGGCCGCCGGGGCGCAACACCCGGGCCATTTCGCGGATGATCGGCACCGGATCGGCGATGTGGCTGAACATGTCGACACAGAAGACGGTGCCGAAGCTTGCGGATTTGAACGGAAGTTGTTGCGCCAGCCCCTGGGTAAAGGGAACAACCTTGCCTTCCTTTTCAAGCCCCGCCCGGTTGGAGCAAATCATCTCCCACGAGGCGTCAAAGACAAAAAGCTCCCGTCCCGCCCTTGCAAACTGCCGTGAAAAACGGCCGGTCCCTCCGGCGATTTCCAGGAGAGGATCCTCGGTGCCGGCCAGCAAATCAAGCATCATTTCGTTTTGGAGCTCCCAGCGAAGTCTCCCTTTGGGGGTGGAATAACGGTCGGCCTCGAAAGTTTTCACCACCTCGCCGCGCCGGTAGAACTCCACCGTGTCGGAGACCTCTTTTTTCTTTTCGGACATCATGTCATTTTCAGCCGGTAGAATATGATTCCATCCACCGTCCTGTCGTATCGGTAGTTGTCGTCAATGAATTTTTTCAACAGCTCATATTTCTCGATCGGAAAATTCGAAAAACCCCGGATGCCCGTGGGAGCGGTATCGAGAATCAAAACCGGGGGTGTCCTGAAAAAATCCTCGAACACTTTTTTCCAAAATGGATTTTCAATCAGCTCGAGAATCTCCTGGATCGAGAGAAGCTCGTTCTCCGCGATGGCGTGCAACCCTCCTCCCGTCACCGGTTCCAAAACGCCGGGAACCTTGCCAAAATCAGCCTGCAAATCGCGGAGGACGCTTTCCGGAAGGGAAAGCGATCTTCCGGTGGCCTGCATGTACTCCATCGAAGGTGTGCCGGGTGAAGCGCCGGCCAGCGTGTCGCTCCAGAAAAAAGTCGTCGCGGGATCACGTTCCGAAAAAAAATAAATTTGCGGAACAGTGCCCCAGATAAAAATCCTTTCAGCCGGCCCCGTCTCGCGCATAACATAATCGACCACTTTCGACAAATCGGGGCGCTGGGGCGACAACCCGATAATCGATTCAACCGAATACCCGAGCGGGGGGAAAAAAATGCCGAGGGCCAACAAAATGAGCCACGGACGGCGGATGGCGGGGGCCCGTTTCATCAGGCGATCGGTCCATTCCAGAACCGCCGGAACCGCCAGAAGGCACAACGGGGGAATCATGAAAACAAAATAGTGGTAAAAAACCCGCTTGCCGATCGTCACCACAAACCAGTTGCTCAAGAGCCAAAAAAACAAGAAAAGGATCAGCAATTTTTCGCGGTACGGATCGGGGCCTCCCCGCTTGAACGACAATTCGCCCCTCAGCGTTCGAACAGCCAAATACCAGACAAGCGGGCAGGACACCGCCGTCAGAAAGGTGCGAAACAGATACTTAAAACCCCAGTAGAGAATCGGCAGATTCTCGTAGGCGCCGATGTAATATTTCTGGACCCGTTCAACCCGTCCCAAAAGATGGTTGAACCCGTCGATGGGCGAGGCGACAAACAAGAGGGGCAATACCACGGCGATCCCCACCCCCAAGCCGCTGAAAACAAAGGAGCCCAAACGAACCCCGGCCGGAACAAAAAAGAGGGAACTCCAGAGGGCCAGAATCATGATCGCCGCGGGGGCCTTGAAAAGACCGGCAAGGCCGATGAAGAAACCGGCCACCGCGTAAAAAAACCATTTCTTCAGACGGATGGCGCGGAAATAAAAAAAGGCGGCGGTCGTAAGTGGAAGGAGCGAAAGCCCCTCGGACAGGACGGCTCGGTAATCCTTGCTCATAAAACAGACCGAAGCCGTCGCGTAAAAAAGAGCGGCCCAGAAACCCCCTTCTTTCCTGCCGGTCAACTCTCGACCCGCCGCGTAAAACATCATGGCAGTGGCCATACACCAAAAAAGATTCACCAGATAAACCGGAAAAAGGGTGTATCGTCCAAAGAGCCCTGCGACCGCGGCATAAAAATAGTGCGTCAAAAGGTAGGTATTCCCCAGAAATTCAAGAAGCGTGAGCCTCCCGTCCAGAATCATGTTGGCAAAGAGGGAGTTGGTAAGTTCGTCGTTATTGTAATACGGGACAAAAAGATCGGGCAGACGGAGGACAAAAACAAGGGCCACCGGCGCCCATAGACTTAGGGGACCATTTAATTTCATGGGTCTCGAATGAAGATAAGTGCTTGACTGCGCTAACTTACTGCCTCCCTAAACACAACCGAAAAGATAACACCAATCAGGCTGGCCTACTGACATCGCCTCCGATTGCCCCTACAAGGAGCGAATCATGG
>JACQOY010000091.1 GCA_016207765.1 Deltaproteobacteria bacterium
ATTAAAAAGGAGGTAATTTAAACCCCCAAAGCACTCCTTCACAAAAATGATCGTCTTCGACCTGTTTGCGGATAATATGGACTTGAAGATTCCCCGCTACTTGTAAACCATTGTTAAAACCATTGTTTTGACAATGGTTTCAGCAATTGCTAATATAGGTGTCGATGCGACCCGCAACAACCATCCAGGTGACCAGAGAGGAAGACCGGGCTGTTACGCGGTTGAAAAACAAACTCGGCCTTTCCAGCAAGAAGGCCGTTTTTCTTGAGGGGCTTCGCGCGCTCTCCGAAATTGTCGAAGATCGTCAAAGGCGCGTCCGTCTTCGGGCGGCCTCGCTGGCCGTGCGCGCCGATTCCAAAAAGGTCAATAAAGAATGGGCCGTTCTTTCAGCGGCGCTCAAACCCCGATGAAAATAAAACGATGGGGGGTTTATCTGGTCGATTTGAATCCGCGCGTTGGAACCAAGCCGGGCAAATCAAGGCCCTGTGTCGTTGTCCAGGATGACGCCTTGAACGACATCAACCATCCTTCCACGGTCATCTTGCCCATAACCACCAAAAACGCGGCGGATGGGGCGTATCCTTTGCGCGTTTTCCTCCAAAAAGGGGAGGGGGGAGTCAAAAAAGACTGCGTCGTTATGGTCGATCAGTTTCTTGCGTGGGACAATGCGCGATTTATAAAACATCTGGGCGATTTGGGCGCGGACAAGAGGGAGAAGCTCGAAGCGGCCTGCCGGGAGTTTTTCGGGTGGTGAACCCTCGTCCGCCGAAAAAAAAGCCCCTTTCATCCGCCTTGGGCGGATGAAAGGGGCCTAAGCTTGAGCGTGATTCACCCGTTACGGCGCTGTGGGACTGGTAAAGGTCCCGGCGGCTGAGTCGTAGGTGTAGGTGTAGGTGGCCGTTCCGTCGTCAAAGATGTAGACGTTGACATCCGCCGCATCTTTTGACCACGAGCCATCCGCAACCCCCTGTTGCAGGATGTTGACGAAGAACGGGTTTGCCGCTCCCGCGGTTGCGCCCGCCGCTTCATCGTCAAGATCGGCCGCCGTTCCTATATCGGCCGCATTGGGGTATTCCCCCGGAGGTCCGTTGGTCACCAGGTCGTTGGCCCGATAAAGGCCAATGCCCGCTCTTACTGCGCCGACGACACCGTCCCGGGAAGCCTGTTCAGCCTGCGTGCTCACGTTGATAAACTGAGGCAACGCGGCGACAGCCAGGATTCCCAGAATGGTAATCACCAGCACGAGTTCAATAAGGGTGAACCCTTGTTGGTTTCTGAGTTTCATACGTTTACCGCTCCTTTCCATGGGCTTATTAAGACCCACAGAGTTAAATTGACCGACCGTCGCCTATCGACTGTCAGTCCAAACAGTATAAGACACCTAATGCAAAACAACGCTCGATATGTTCATGATCGGCAGGAAGATCGCCAACATGAAAAACGCCACCATGCTGAAGATGACCACCAGCAACATCGGCTCCAGAAGGGTGGTCAGATTTTTAAGCGTGTGGCTTACCTCCATATCGAAGTGTGAACCGATCGAAAAATAAAGTTCGTCCAGCGAGCCGGAGCGTTCGCCGATGGCCGTCGTCTCGATCAACAGGGGGCTCAAATATTTTGTCTGGCGCATCGCCTCGGCGATCCCTTTCCCCTTGTCCACCTCCCCCCGGACTGTTTCGATCTCCCGCGTAAAGGCGGCATTGCCGATGGTCAGCGCAGTGATGGAAAGCGCCCGGCTGACGGTGATCCCCGCCTTGTAGAGGGAGCCCAGGATGTTGGCGAAGCGGGCGTTGGCCACCATGATTCCCAGAGGTCCAAAGACCGGGATTCTCCATTTGAGCTTGTCGACAATAAGTCCCCCCCGCGTGGTGGAGCGCCACCGCCTGAAGGCGAAGACGATTCCGGCCATGATCGCCAGGGCGACATGGGTATAATCGCGGAAAAAATAGCTGACCGCCACGAGGGCTTTCGTAAGCGGGGGGAGTTCGGACTTGTAATGGCCGTAAAATTTGGTCAGTTCGGGAATCACCTTGGTCATGATCACAAAGGTGGCGCCGATCAGAACGACGATGACTATTTTCGGATAAAGGGTCGCCGACTTGACCGAGGTCTTGAGCGTGATGTCCTTTTCGATGAGGATGGCCAGCTGGGCCAGCACTTCATCCAGAATACCCGCTTCCTCCCCGGTGGCCAGCATGTTGGTGTAGAGCCCCGGAAAGATTTTCGGATGCTGGGCGAAGGCGCGCGAGAGGTTGGATCCGCCGGCAACATCGGTCCGGATGCGGATGAGCGCCTCGGAAAAATATTTGTTCCGCGTCTGGTTTCCCAGCGTCGTCAAAATGGTCTCCATGTCCATTCCCGCCTTGAACAGGGTGTGAAACTGGCGGGTGAAGAGCATCAACTCCTGGTCCTTTACCCTTTTGAAAAGATCGCTGAAAAAATTTCCGGAAAGAACGGCCGAGCCCTTTTTCACCGCGATGGGGATCAACCCCTGCTCGGAGAGCCAGCCACGGACGCTCTCCGGCGCCTCCCCGTCGTAGGTGCCGGTGATGAGAAGACCGTTCAAATCCCGCGCCCTGTAGGAAAACGTTGTCATCAATCCTCCTGCGTCACCCTTAAGACTTCCTCCACGGTGGTGACGCCGCTTTCGATTTTTTCCACGCCGTCCTTAAGAATCGATTTCACCCCCATTTCGCGAAAGGCCCCGACAATCTTGTCGTCGGAAGCGCGAACGTGCATCAATCCACGGATAGTGTCATTGATAGGGGCCAGTTCGAAGATCGCTACCCGGCCGCTGTAGCCGGTATAACCACAGGCCTTGCATCCTTTTCCCTGAAACGCCTTTTTTAAATCTTTGGCTCCTTCCCAGAGCTTTGAAACGTCCGGTTTTACCTCCTGACGGCAGTCGGGGCAGATTTTTCGAACCAGACGCTGAGCCAAGACCCCTTTCAGGGCCGATGAGAGGAGAAAAGGTTCCACCCCAAGGTCAAGCAAACGTGAAATCGCCCCGGCCGCCGTATTGGTGTGGAGAGTCGATAAAACCATATGGCCCGTGATTGCCGCGCGGACCGCTATTTGCGCCGTTTCGGCGTCGCGAATTTCGCCGATCATGATGACATCCGGGTCCTGGCGCAAAACGGAACGAAGAACCGAGGCAAAGGTGAGCCCCGCCTTTGCGTGAACGGCCACCTGATTGATCCCTTCTATTTCGTTTTCGATCGGGTCTTCGATTGAAATGATGTTTTTTTCGGATGAATTGATTCGCATCAGGGCCGCATAGAGAGTCGTTGATTTTCCGGAACCGGTGGGTCCGGTGGCCAGAAAAATTCCATGGCTCTTGGAGATGATGTCCGAAAAAAGTTTTCGGTCTTTTTCCCTGAACCCAAGACTCTCGATGTTTATAACCGTGTCCTTTGAAAGGAGCCGGATCACCACTTTTTCGCCGAACTGGGTCGGGCAGGTGGAGACGCGCATGTCCAGCGGTTTTCCCACCAAAAGAACCCTCACGCGCCCATCCTGGGGGACCCGGCGCTCGGCAATATCGAGGCCGGCCAATATCTTGATCCGCGAGACGACCGGGAGGTGCATGCTTTTCGGCATCTGGCCCCGTTCCCGAAGGAGACCATCGACGCGAAAACGGACATGCACCTGGTTTCGACCCGGTTCGATGTGAATGTCGCTGGCCTTTTCGGCGTTCGATCGGGCGATGAGCTGGTTCACGGCGGCCACCACCTGCGGCCCCGAGGCCATTGCCTGCATTTTCCGCGTTTCTTCTTCACTTTCCTGTTCGGATTTGGAGGGGAGGATCACGGTGAGAATTTTTTCATCATCCACTTTCGTTCCCTCGGCATGCTGGTCGATGGTTTCCTGGATTTCCTTGAGGCTTGCCAGGCAGGGTTCGATTTCGGTTTTCAGCAGATCTTTGAGGTCATCGCGGGCAAACGAGTCGAACGGGTTGGCCATTGCGACCCGGATTTTGCCGTCTTTTTCGGCGAACGGGACGGCCTTGTGCTGGCGGGCCAGATGAAGCGGCATCTGGCGGACAATTTCCGGGTCGATTGATTCTTCTTTAAGGGAGACGTAGGGAATTTGGGTATGGCGTGCGAGGAATTCCAGAAGTTTTGTTTCGGTGACAAAACCCTTCTTGATCAAAATGGAGCCGAGATCCAGCCCCAGGTTTTCTTTGCTGATATGGGCGATGGACAGCTGGTCGGCTGTTACAAGCCCTTCTGCCACCAGGTCCTTTTCAAATTTTAGAATCGTCGAACTCCCCTGAAAAGGAGTTCCCCCCGGATTCAACATAATATTTGGGGCCCTTTCGGCCCGGTTGATGCTACTCGCGTTAATATATTTCGGGCCTCAAATGGCCCCAAACCCCGCGCTCACAACTGGCAA
>JACQOY010000093.1 GCA_016207765.1 Deltaproteobacteria bacterium
CCTCCGAGCCGAACGGAATATCGGGAATCGTTTCGGCCAAAGCCTTGATATAGGGGGATTCCTGCAGATACTTGACGATACGGAGCCTTTTTAGTCCTTCGACAAAGATATTTTTCCGCCCGTCGGGAAATTCTTCCATCACCTTGACGGTTCCCGCCCCGCAAATAACGCTGTTTTTCGTTTTTCCCTGCGTTTCCCGGATGACAAGGCTCAACGCCAGCGAAAGGTTCGTCGTGAGCAGGTCCTCCGTCATCTGTTTGTAGCGTTCCTCGAAGATATGAAGCGGCAGGACATTTCCGGGAATCAACACGACATTCGGAAGAGGAAAAACGCAGACCTCCTCCGTCTTTTTTTGTTCCGGGGAATCGGCCCCGGATTTTTTGAAGGGAAAAAGACCTTTAAACCACGAAAAGTCCATGGCCAACCTATATTCCCTGGCTGGATGTTCGTCAAGACAATGCCTCAGTTTTACCTGACTCCTAAGGCAGGGAAAGGTGAACCTTAATGGCCTGTCCTATCGCTTCGAGCAATTCGCCCGACAGATGCCCGGCATAATCGCCCAGGCGGAATTTGGAAACCGTGCGGATCTGTTCGGCCAGCGCCTTCGAATCCTTGCCCAGGCCCGACTCGTCCCGCCCGACAAAGGCCTGAAAAGGCTCAACCGCTGAAACCTTCTGCGAGGTGAGAGGAACAACCGTGACCTGATGATACCGCCTGTTGGCGGCATCGTTGGAAACAACGACAGCCGGCCGCTTCTTTTTGATCTCGGTGCCCACGGCGGGATCGAGGTTCACCCAGAAAATATCCCCGCGACGCGGAACCGGGATAGCGTCTTTCACCATTCGGGCCACTCCTCGATATCGGGGCGATCCCATTCGTTTGTCTTTTTTAACGACAGAGAGGCCCTTCGATACGCCTTTTCCAGGTCGTCAAGCCTCTTTTCCTCCCCCTCGCGCTCGAAGTGCTCACGGAGGCAGGCATTCACAAACGCCGACAGTTTGCGCATGGATATCTTTTTTTTAAGCCTGACCCCCAGTTGATCATCCAGAACTATTGTTGTTCTCATACTTTAAGTCATCATAAATGAATACAATTGATGATGTCAAGTATGTCGTCCCCCTTTTATCGCACCGTAACCGCCCGGACCACGGCTGGCATACTGGGCGCACGGCCTCCTCCCAAGGTTGCAGGGTTTGCAGTGCGTGAGCCGATGCCTAATCCATGGATCAGACCGGCAGAGCCCTCGGCAAAACCCTCTGCACCCTCAATAGCGGGGTCGACTTCAACTCTTACCGATTCGGCAACAGTTCCCGGCGCGGCAAGGGGGCCGGTTCCGCCCTCTGTCGTTTGAGTTCCATCACCGTTATCTTCCACTTCAGGAATTCCCCCGCCGCCCGAACCGGAAGTGCTGTCTTCAGTTCCAAGAACTTCGGTGAAAAGTCCCCCCATCGCCTCGCCACGGAGAATGGCATCGTTCCATGCCTTTTTCGCATAGCGGTCGCTGTAGACTTGGGGTGGAATACCTTTGAGTTGACCGTTAAACCATTCATCCGCCACCCGTTCACCGACTATCTCGGTCAGTCTTTGGGCCATTGCATCATCAAGACCAAGCGCATCGTAGAGAACAATGGTCGCCCCCATCCGGTTAATAGCCGAATCGTTGGGAATGAAAATTTTCAACTCAAGCGCGCGGCGCGCCACCGTGAGATACGAGCCGGACTCGTCAAGCGCCAGCATGTTGTTGGCCCCGCCGATAACCGCCTGTACCCCCATGCGTTTCAAGGCTTCCAACACCTTCAAGCTAATGGCATGGGGATCGGCATTGGGCGAAAGAATACCGATATTGCCGAACCCCCCCTTTTGCATGGCGATATCCATGCACTCGACAAGACCATCGGCTATTTGGATCCCTTTTGAATACGCTTCGGCCTCCATAGCGGCGAGTTTTTCATCGCTCAAACCGAGCCGGCGCGCCGCCTTGCGGTCCCAAACAAGAATCCCGCTAGCGCGCAAGGTTTGCTGGGCCCGCAACAAGGCCTTGACCGAGGCATCGGATATACCGGCAATGACCAAGTTATCGGTTATTGCCCGCTCTAGAACACGACTTCCAACCCCCCCGTTTCCCTGAATGAAAAGAGGGGCCTTCTTCGATCCGGTCACATGCTTTAAAGCAACCCTGATCCCTTCATAAACGCCGTCGCCGGTATAATTGGAAGGGGGCCTCCCCGCTACAATTTTGTGTGCCTCCGGCGAACCGGCCATGTGAAACGGCGCAATACGAGCGAAAATATCGGCCGGTTCGTCGGGAAGACCTTGTTGCAACTTGACTCCCATGTTTTGGTCAGGTCCGGAAATGTAGGCTCCCGTATGAAGCGTGGCCCGTGCAAGCATTTCAATGGCTGATCTCTTTAGTCCGGGATCGTCCGGATGAATAAGAATCGCCTTCCCACCGCCAAGCCCGGTAAGGGGAGCACCAATCTGCCTTAAACCCTCATCAATAAACCGCCACTTGGGAGTCATTGCCATTCCCTTTCCGGCCACCCTCTCTGCCGCCTCCTGTAAAATCACGGCGGCCCGCTGATCGGCTGTAAGGGAGTCGAGATCAAAATCTTCAAGTTCCCCCTCCACGGCAACCCCCAGGGAACCGAGCACCATCGCCAACGCCGCCGGTTCACCTTCAACCTGGGGAAAGGCCATGGTTCCGCCCAAGCCATGCCATGAGCCTTCCCCATAGATACTCCAGGGGTTGCGCATGACACCGTGATGAAAAACAAGACCGTAGGAATCGATTCTGGGATTGGCTACGAAAAGAACGCCAAGTGCGTTGTTCCAGACAGTGGACATCCGAGCGCCAATGATTCCCGGAAACTGGGAG
>JACQOY010000095.1 GCA_016207765.1 Deltaproteobacteria bacterium
GAGTTCGGCACCATTACCGTCACACAGGCGGCGCAGGAACGGGTGGCCACTTTCATGACAACCGAGCTGTTGGCCAGGGCCGAAAAACCCAAGCCCCCGTATTCCTTCGGGATGATCATTCCGAAAAATTTTTCCTTCTTCATGATATCCCACGCCTCCCGCGGGATCTCTTTGTCCTGCCAAATTTTCCAGTCATCCAGGACTTCGCAGAGGCGTTCCACAGGGCCGTCGAGAAAGGCCTGCTCCTCCCTTGTCAATTTGGGATAAGTCTCCTTCAGCAGTTTTTTAAGATCGGGTTTTCCGGAGAAGAGATCCTTTTCAACCCAGACAACCCCCGCCTCCAAGGCCACCTTTTCGGTTTCGGAGATTTTCGGCAGGAAGCCTTTCATCAGCTTCATGATAAAGGAGGTCAGAAGAATTGTGCGGAGCGGTTTTACATTAAAGACAAGGGCAATAACGGCAAAAGTGGTCAAGGCCCAGACCGGCGCGTTGAAGCCGATCAGGATGGCGGCCAAGGCCAGTGTCCAGAGGACGAGCGAAGCGCCGGTATAACCGACCGCCAGAACCACAATAATGGATGCGGCCAAATACCAGGGAAAATTGGCTCCAAGAAAGGAACCGTGCAGGGCGTTGAATAATTCCATGAGAACCTCCTTGTTCGTGTAGGGGCAATTCACCCCATTAAGAGGGGCCGCTCTTTATGCGGTGAATTGCCCCTACATAAAGATTACCTATTTTCCGGGGGAAATCGCAAGAGAAAAATGAATGACTATTCATTCATTTTATGGTAGGAGGGTATTTAAAAGATATGACCGCAGTCCATCAACATCAGTTAACTAACCGGATTTACAGGAAAAATATCCTTAATGGCCCTTATGATGCCATTGTCATCGGCTCCGGTATCGGCGGGCTCGCCACGGCGGCGTTGCTCTCGAAGGCGGGCCAAAGAGTTCTGGTGCTTGAGCGCCACTATGTGGCGGGAGGATTCACGCATACCTTTTCCCGCAAAGGCTACGAATGGGATGTGGGCATCCACTATATTGGAGAAGTCCACCGGCAACGCTCGATTCTTCGCCGCCTCTTTGATTTTATCACCGATGGCGCCCTTGAATGGTCGCGGATGCCCGAGGTCTACGACCGGGTGATCATCGCCGGCGACGAGTACGATTACATTGCCGGTGTCGAGGCGTTCAAGGCGCGGCTTTGCGGCTATTTCCCGGATGAAAAAAAGGCCGTCGACGAATATGTTCGTCTGGTTTTTGCCGCCACGAACGCGGCGAAGAATTTCTTTTCGGCACGGGCGATGCCATCGTGGATGAGGTTTCCGCTCAAGCCGGTGATGACATCGCCGTTTTTAAAATATTCCCGCAAAACAACGCGGGAGGTCATCTCGTCATTAACCTCAAATGCCAAATTACTCGGTGTTCTTACGGCGCAGTACGGCGACTATGGTCTCCCCCCGGCCCGAAGCAGTTTTGCCATTCACGCCATGGTGGCCAAACATTATTTCGACGGCGGCAATTATCCGGTCGGCGGATCGGGACGGATTGCCGAAACCATCGTGCCGGTGATCGAAAAGGGGGGAGGAAAGGTTTTGGTCCGGGCCGAGGTAAAAGAGGTCATTGTCGAAAATGGCCGCGCCATGGGGGTACGTCTGGAAAATGGCGATGAAATAAGGGCCGGCTCGGTGGTGAGCGATGCCGGTGTCTTTAACACCTTCGGAAAACTGCTCGATCCGGCACTTGCCCGGTCGTTAAAGCTCGATCGAAAACTGAATCAGGTCAAGCCATCGCTGGCCCACATCTGCCTCTACGTCGGCATGAAGGAGTCCGCGGCCAACTTGGGGTTGAATCAGGCCAACTACTGGATCTATCCCGATTACGATCACGATAAAACCATCGCCCGCTACGAAACCGATCCGTCGGCGCCTTTGCCCGTGACTTATATTTCTTTTCCTTCCGCCAAGGATCCCGACTGGGAGCGCCGTCACCCAGGCCGGGCAACGCTTGAAGCGATCGGTTTTGCGCCGTATAAATGGTTTACCTCGTGGGAAAAGACTTCCTGGAAGAAAAGGGGGAACGATTACGAGGCCTTCAAGGAAGAACTCACACAACGCCTGCTGGAACAAGTCTATCGGTATCTTCCCCAGCTTCGCGGCAAAATCGATTTTTGTGAGCTTTCCACGCCGCTCTCGACCCGACATTTCACCAATTATGGACAGGGTGAAATTTACGGCATCGAACACACCCCCGAACGATTCGAACTCTCCTGGCTAAAGCCGCAGACCCCCATTCGCAATCTCTATTTGACCGGTCAGGATGTTGTGACCGACGGCATCGGCGGGGCGCTCTTCGGAGGGGTTTTGACCGCCTCGGTCATGCTGAAAAGGAATCTTATCAAGGAGGTGATGCGGCAGACTGTCTGATCGGGGCCTCTTCGCGGAAATCAAAGTCTCATTGTATTCTTTTGAAAAATCCTCTAGTACCCCCCTCCATGCATAAAGCGGTTGAAAAAGAGGTCCTGTCCGTCGGCCAACATCCCGTCGCCACGACCGCCAGCACCTTTGAGTCGTTGGGGCTGTCGGAGGCGGTTTTAAAGTCGATACGTCATATCGGTTTTGAACATCCAACCCCCATCCAGTGCGAGGTGATCCCGGTTGCCCTAACCGGGAAGGACATTATCGGTTTGGCCCAGACGGGGTCGGGAAAGACCGCGGCGTTTGTTCTCCCCATCGCGGAGCGCCTTACCCATGGCCATGGCCTGCGCGGGCTCATTGTCTGCCCCACGCGCGAAATTGCGCTTCAGACAAAGGCCTTCCTCGATCTCTTCGGTAAAAATCATCATTTAAAAACCGCCTGTCTCATCGGAGGGGTGAGGATGGGGCCGCAGATTTCGGATCTGGGGAAAAAACTGGATATTGTTGTTGCCACGCCGGGGCGATTGATCGATCACGTCGAGCGAAGAACGGTGAACCTCGGTCAGATTCAGGAATTGGTTCTTGATGAAGCCGATCACATGCTCGACCTCGGTTTTCTGCCGCAGATAGAAGAGATTCTCCGGACGGTTCCCCGTGAACGTCACACGATGATGTTTTCCGCCACCATGCCGGAGCCCATCGAACGGTTGACCCGGCGGTTTCTTACCAATCCTGTGCGGATTGATATTTTACCCGAGGGAAAGGCGGCTGAGGGGATCACCCACCGCCTTTATCTGGTCGATGCCGAAAACAAGCGGAAATGCCTTGTCGCGCTTTTGCATCAGGAGCTGGGGAGTACCCTTGTTTTTGCCCGGCGCAAGATCGACGCGGAATGGCTCTCGAAGGTGCTGGAAGCGGAGGGACATCCGGTGGAAAGGATTCATTCGGACTTGTCGCAGTCCGAGCGGACGGCGGCGCTCAAGGGTTTTCGCGAGGGGGAACACCGGATTCTGGTGGCGACCGACATTGCCTCGCGCGGGATCGATGTCCCCGGCATCCAGCACATCATCAATTTTGACACCCCGGAAACGGTTGAAGATTACATCCACCGCGCCGGGCGGACCGCCCGCGTCAAGGCGACGGGGCTTGTCTCCACGATTGGAACCTGGCAGGATTTGCCGATGATCAAGGCCATTGAGGCCGAACTGGGTCAGTCAATTCCACGGTGCACGGCGGTCGGCGTTTCCCCTTTTGCGGAGGTGGCGCCAAAGACGACATTCGTTGCGCGGCCGGGTTTTCGGCCGAGGCGGAGGCGGTAATGGAGTAGCGGGTGACGCCCGTGGGGGACCCGCGGGCGGCAGGACCCGCCATAGTTTTATGATCGAACTCAAAAAACTCATCAACGTCAACATCACCGGAAGCGAGCGGCTGATTACGCCCAAAGCAATCAAGGAGCTTGTGCCCGCGACCGAGACAGCCCTGAAAAATGTGCTGAAAAGCCGTTTGATCATCCAGGATATTCTTGACGAAAAAGATCCCCGGTACTTTTTTGTTATCGGACCCTGTTCAATCCACGACCCCAAGGCGGCCATCGAATACGCCCAAAAATTGAAAGGGCTGGCCGATCGCGTTGCGAACAGGTTTGTTTTGGTCATGCGGGTCTATTTTGAAAAGCCACGGACGACCACCGGATGGAAGGGCCTGATCAACGATCCCTTTCTGGACGATTCGTTTCATATCGAGGAGGGGCTGAAACTGGCGCGGAAACTCCTTCTTCAGTTCACCGAAATGGGGCTTGCCACCGCCACCGAGGCGCTTGACCCGATTACGCCGCAATACATCGCCGAATTCATCACCTGGACAGCCATCGGGGCCAGGACGGCGGAGTCGCAGACCCACCGTGAATTGGCCAGTGGCCTCTCGATGCCTGTGGGATTCAAAAACGGCACCGATGGAAGCGTCCAGACCGCCGTCAATGCGCTCAAGGCGGCCACCACGAAGCATCATTTTCTGGGGATCGATCAGGAGGGGAAGTTCTCCAAATTTTCAACCAGCGGGAACAAATACTGCCACATTGTCCTCCGCGGCGGCGGGGGAAAGCCCAATTACGACCGGAAAAGCATCGCTACCTGCGAGGCGGCGCTGGCAAAAAACGGCCTTGGCAAAAAAATCGTCGTCGATTGTTCGCACGACAATTCGAACAAGGATCATCGTCTTCAACCAAAAGTGCTTGCCGATTGTATCGACCAGATTTGCGAGGGAAACAATTCGATCTGCGGTTTCATGATGGAGTCGAACCTCTTTGAGGGGAACCAGCCGATCCCCGACGACTTGAAGCAGTTGCCCCATAAAGAGGGGTTGCTTGCGCTAAAATACGGCGTTTCGGTCACCGATAAATGCATCGATTGGCCGACGACCGAAAAAATCATTCTCGAGGCGTACGGGAAATTGAAATCGTAGGGGCGTTGCCTGTTGCGCCCCTACAGCGATTTTGAACAGGTGAACACAAACGCCGGCGGGATGTTGCCGAAAACCTTCTTTAATTTCACGTTCTTGAATTTCTGCCGGAGAATTTTCAAAATCCCCTTTCCGCGCGGGTGCACCGTCGAGTGCATGTATTGGAACATCACGAACTTTCCATCCGGTTTTAACGAGTCCTTGACGGTTTCAAGGATTTTTTCGGCTTTCCTCTGTGGGAGGGTTGAAAAAGGAATGCCGGAAAAAATGAGGTCTGCGGGAGCCCCCATCTCCTCGATATAATCTTTCAAATGCTCTGCGTTGTCGTGGATAATGCGGGCGTTGGTGATTTCTTCCCTGAGATATTTTACCATGATGGGGTTGACGTCGATGCAGAGAAGGACGGCATCTTTTTTAAGCCGCAGGGCGATTTTTTTTGTCAAAACCCCCGTGCCCGGCCCCAGCTCAACCACACAATCCGCCTCTTCAAGCCGGATCTGTTCCAGCATCCTGTTGCAGAGTTTTTTTGAGCTGGGGACCACGGCACCGGTTGTCAGCGGTTTTTTGAACATCGCCTTCCAGAATGTCAGATGATGTCTCATGGGTCAGGTGACGCCGTACTTTTTTCCAACTTCTTTGATGGTATTCTTGGCCAGGATTTGAAGCATCATTTCGTTCGTGCCGCCGCCTATCTCCAGAAGCTTGGCATCGCGCATGAACATCTCAACGCGGTATTCGTGCATGTAGCCGTTCCCGCCGTGGATCTGCATGGCCTCGCTTCCCATCTCAACAGCGGCCTTGCCGCCGTACAACTTCAGGGCGGTGGCCAGATTGGTGGCCGGTTTTCCCTCCTTGATGAGGGCGACTCCCTGATCGGTTGCGGCCCGGATCATCTCCAGATGCATCCGCATCCGCGCGATTTTTTCCTGAATGAGCTGGAAGAAGAGAATCGGCTGTCCGAACTGTTGGCGGTTGTAGGCATACGAGACGCATTTTTCGATCAGTGTCTCCAGCATGCCGGCAACCATGGGGCCGATGAGAAAACGCTCCAGCTCCAGCGAATGCTTCATGTCGGCAAAGGCAGACCCCTCACTCCCCAGCAGGTGGTCTTTGGTTACCTTCACCTGATCGAGAAAAATCTGACCTGTCGGTGAGCACCGATGACCGTGTTTTTTGAAAGGTTTGCTCACCGACAAGCCCTTCATCCCTTTTTCCAGAACGAAGGCCGAGCCGGCCTGGCGGGCCGAACCGGAATTGAACCCCGAACCTCCGGAGTTGGCGATGATGATGAAGTAATCGGCAATCGGGGCGTTGGTGATGAAGGTCTTGGAGCCGTTGAGGATATAGTCATTCCCCTCTTTTTTGGCGGTTGTTTTGATGTGGATGGCGTCGCTTCCGACATCCGGCTCGGTCAACCCCCAACAGCCGATTTTGGCCTCTCCAGTCAGCCCCTTCAGGTATTTTTCCTTCTGGGCGGCGGTTCCAAGCCGGGCGATATTGTAGCCGAAGAGTTGAAAGCTGGCCATGGTGGAGAGGGCAAAACCGGGAGAAAACTTGCTCATTTCTTCCATCACCACCATCAGCCCTTCCAGACTTTCACCCCCGCCATATTCCTCCGGCAGGAAAATGCCCCCGAATCCCGCCTGCGCCACCGCGCGGTAGGCCTCCATCGGAAATTCAGAGTTCAGATCGGAAGACTCCACCACAGGCTCCAGTTTTTCATGGAGTAATTTGTTTAATTCCTGTCGCAGGAGTTGAATGTCCATTTCTTTAATCTTTCATCCCGCCTTCGAGCCGCCGAGGCAGGGGGGAGAGGTCCCGCGGCCCCCTTTTTTGGTCCATTCGTCGGGGGTGAGTGTTTGCATGGTGAGGGCGTGGACGCTTTCTTTCAGTTCCTGGGCCAGCACTTCGTTGATCATCCTGTGCCTCTGCACGAGGGATTTTCCCTCGAAGAGGGACGAAACAACCACCACTTTGAAATGCGATTCCGATCCGGGGGGAACCCCATGCATGGGACTTTCGTTGATTACTTCGAGATGGGCCGGTTTGAGCCCCTCGGCTAATTTCGATTCGATTTGTTTTTGGATAAACATTTCGTCCACCTCTAAAACAACGGCTGACCAAGAGCAATTGCAATTTTAATAAGAGGAAATGCCGAACAACCGGTTGACAAGGGAGCCGATGGCGTAACTGACGGCAACGGCTGTGGTGATGAGGATGAGGTTGGTGGCCACCCGTTTTTTCATGTTCATTCCGGAAATAAAGGCGAGAACCAGGGAGACGAGGATAAGCATGGCCCCGCCGGCCGTCCAGGAAATCAAGACACTTTTTGAACCGAAAAAAACGGGGAGTATGGGAACCGAACAACCCACCAGGTAGGAGATTCCCACAACGGTGGCGGAACGGAATGGGCTCTCGCCCGTGTTCATGCCCGATTTGCGGCCCGACAAGAATTCGTCCTTTTCCCTTTCCGTCTGTTCGATTTCCTTTTCGGAACCGGTGGCCAGATAAGCGCCGATGGCCATGGAAATGGCCCCCGCCGCCGCCGTCGTAAAACCGGCAATGAGGACATACGAGACATTCTGAAAGGCCGCAAAAAAACCGCTCACCGCCCCCAAAAGCTCCACCAGCCCGTCGTTAAACCCCAAAAATATGTTCCTGATTTTTTCCGGATTGATTTTTCTTTCGGAAGTGCCCGAAACGATGGTGTCCTCATGGCCGAATTCGTCTTCGAGGACTTTTTTCACGGCGCCTGCAAGAGGCGTATCTTGATAGATCTTCCAGATCGCCAGATATTTGCGGATGCCGTAAATTTCAATCGCCTCAAGAATCAGATACATCGACTTTTCCCCGAAAAGGCGGGATACAAGAGCGATTAGTCCGAGTTTGAGCCGCCGCCCCAGGTTCAGCCTTTCGATTTTTATCTGAAAAAAATCCTCCCAGAAGCGGTAGTGTCTTGTTTCCAC
>JACQOY010000096.1 GCA_016207765.1 Deltaproteobacteria bacterium
CGCCGAGGTCTTGGCCGGAAACGGCCTTGCCGTTGAAATTTCGGACCAGTACTGCCCCACCCCATGCGTCTCGTGGATGGTCAAAGACTTAAAAGGCCTGGCGGGCGTCATGATCACCGCCTCGCACAATCCTTGGGCATGGAACGGGGTTAAATTCAAGGAAAGCTATGGCGGGTCGGCGTCGCCCGAATACATCGCCCCAATCGAAAAAAGAATTATAGATAATGAAAAAGAGGGGCGCAAAATTCAGAAAATAAACTTTGATGCCGGCGAAAAAAAGGGATTGATCACCCGCTTTTCCCCCCGCGTTGGCTATGTTCATCAGCTCAAAAAACTCGTGGATATCGAGGCAATCAAAAAATCGAAAATCAAGATCTTAAACGATCCCCTCTTCGGCGCGGGGACTCATTTTCTAAAAGTGATTCTTGGCGACATGGTCGGTGAAATTCACACGGAGGCCGATCCGAAATTCGGCGGCTTGAATCCCGAGCCGATCGATAAAAATCTGGGAGAGCTCATGGCGGGGGTCAAAAAAGGGGGGTACACCGTCGGTATCGCCACCGACGGCGACGCCGACCGGATCGGCGCGGTGGACGAGCAGGGAAATTTCGTCAACTCGCACCAGATTTTCGCCCTTCTCCTGAAACATTACGTGGAGGACAAAAAACTCAAAGGGGCAGTCATCAAGTCGGTTACCGCCACCGAGATGATTTCGGTTCTTGGCAAAAAGTACAAAATCCCGGTCATCGAAACGCCGGTAGGATTCAAATATATTTGCAGTGAGTTGGTCAAACACAATGCCCTCATGGGGGGAGAGGAATCCGGCGGCATCAGTTTTGCCCCCCACGTCCACGAGCGGGACGGCATCTTGAACGGCCTGATGCTTTTGGAAATGATGGCCCAGCGCAAAAAGAATCTTAAAGAGTTGATCGACGAACTCTACCGGGAAATCGGCGCCTTTTATTTTGATCGTGTCGATTTGCATCTGGAAAGGGGAAAGATCGAAAACCTGACAGAACGTCTGGCAAGCCTGAAGATTGAAGAGATCGCCGGGCATAAAGTGGCGCAGAAAAATCCCATCGACGGGTTTAAGTATATTCTCGATGACTCAAGCTGGCTGATGATTCGCGCTTCCGGCACCGAACCTCTCGTACGCATCTACGCCGAGGCGGGGTCGATGGAGAGGGTTAAAAAACTGCTCGACGAAGGGAAGAAAATCGTCAGCCAGTAATTTTTTGAAAACATTTTGGTATTATTCCTGTTTTTTTAGAGCAACTTTTCAAAATTTCCGCCGATAATCAAACGTCTCGAAACAATCAAGACAAAGGTACGCACCCATGGATCCGTTGCTTTCCATTGACCCCTATTTTTCCTATTTGGCGGATTTCCCATCGTGTCTGGATTTCCAACGACAGGATTGTGTGGAAATAAACGGGCTTGACGCATTTGAAACGGATCCAAATCCCCCTCTTTTTCCCGATCAACCTCCCTCTAATTCTTCGCTCAGCGCTCTCTGGACCGAAAAATCCGGACCGTCAAATTTGATCGACCACTATCAAGCCGGCCTGCAACTCGCCTATAATGGCCGCCGTGAAGAGGCGCGAACACTATGGGAAAATGATCTCCAATTTGCCGATACCCCCGACAAATATCTCTTTGTTTCCGAAAATCTCTGCTGGCTTTCGCTTTTTTTCAAGGACTGGGACTTGCTTGCCGACGATGCCTATTTTTTGCTGATGGATGATCCGCAGAGCTCTCTCGGGCTTTATACCTCTGCCCTTGTGGCCTATCGACGGCAAGATTATGATGAGGCCTTTTATTTTCTTGCCCCGCTTGAATATCCCAACCGTTCCGTGTCGCCTCTTTTGGCGTGGCAAATAAACCAACTCGGCCTCCGCCTCGCCGAAAAAACCGGAGAACCCGCAATCACCCCTTATCATGAGCAAGAGTGGGAAGACGCGGAATTCCTATCAGCCGACCAACGGGCCCGTTATTTCGACTACACCGCCTATCGGACAGTCACACAGGCCGACGACGCCGGGATATTGTTCGGACAAATAGTCAATTCATCCTACCTATCCTTTGAACAAAAAATGCAGGCCCTGGCCCGCAGTAACAAACCGGAGGACTTTCCCTGGCTGATGCATCTTTATTTCCGGACGTTTTTTACCTTTCGGGCCGATTTGACATCGGACCGTTTGCTGGACGACGCGTTCCTCAACAGGGAATACGACTGCACCGAATATGCAACAGCCATTTGTCGCTGTTTGACAGCGCTTGGAATTGAAAACCGCATGGTTGCGTACAATTGCGCCCCCGGCAAGCGACATGCGTTTGTGGCATTCAACATCGGTGGATTATGGGGATATGCAAGTCCGATGAGCTATGCGCCCCCTTCTTATTCTTCTTTGCAAGAAGTCATTGGGGCGTGGGAATGGGACCGAATCGGCGGCCCGTTTGATGTAGGCCGGTGGAACGAAAAGACAAAAAAATTCAATTGGGACGAGTGACCTATCTCTCCTCCGCCGTAAGATCCTCTGGAGGATAGCTCTCCCGCAACTGCTCTGTAACCAGTCTGCGATATTCGGCCCGAGCTGATTCGACCGACTGATTTCGTGTATTGCCCAAATTTACATGCGGCATGTCCCCTTGCGCCGGACTAAAATAAGATACCTCTGTCTCTCCATTGACATCGATATAAACCGATCCCGTAAATTGCGGCGTCGACAGATTTTTCGGGTCGCTGTATTCGTACCGCCCCAGCGAAGTAAAAACACGGTTGGCATTGCCGAAGGCGGTTGTTGAAATATAACTCTTGTCCAATCCGATCTGCTGATTGTCCGCCATAAAAAATAGAACGCTACTTGTCTGACTTTCGACATCGGCGCGTTTGATCCCACCCGCTTGGGGGCTTTGAAGTACAGTAGCCGTGTGTTCAAGCGTTGTCATAAAATCCTGACTGCTTGTATCACCCGCCCTTCCCGCCGCCGGATAAAGTGTGGCCGTAACCGGTGTTCCGTTGCAGGTTAAGTGGAACTCATAACCGTGGCTTACGGTCACCCCTGTTACTGTGTATCCCATACCCTCCAGACGAGTAGCCGCCTGCGTCACCAGTGCATTCTGCATGCCCGTAAAATTGGCCTGACGCGTTTCACCGGGTACCTCGCTTTTGTAAGAATGCCCGGCGCTGTCCACAATCTGAAACCAGTCGGCGGCTGGGACCGAATAGTCGGCATGGGCCACTTCCCTGATATGAGCCATATCGGGCGTTCCAGCGTTCGGTCGCCCCTCCAAAGATTGAACAAGACTCCACATCATTTGTTGTTCGGTGGTTACACGGGGATCGATGGGGGGGTTGGCCATGGCTTTTTCTCCTTTGAACCTTTTTTCTTAAGCAATCTTCATGCCAAAAAAGAGAGGGGCTGAAAGAGGTCTAACTGGCTGAAATAAAAGGGAAGAGGAAAAACCGGCAAAGTGGCCAATGAGCCAAAATGATCAGGATTTTGACGCTTTTCTCAAAATGAAATTCTTATTGGGGATCGGGGGAGGCCTCGGAAGGAGCCGATTCATCGGATTCGGATGGGGTTTCCTCCGCTTTTTCGTTCCGATATTTGATGCCAAACCCTTCGCACGACTGGGCCAGCCAGTTGAGCATTTTTTTGCACCTTACCTCCACTACCGCATCGGCCCCCATTTCATACGCGACCTGCCGCATCTTGTTATAGATGTAGGTCCGCTTGTTGGTGAGGGCGTCCTCGCCACGCACCGGACCGAGGATATCGTAGTCCCCTTCGGCCCTCCCGGTCATGAGAGGGATCGCATCGATCTCGGCCTGGATTTTTTCGACTTTTTTTTGCTCGCGGAGTTTGTTGGACTGCCAGGGGACTTTGGCTTCCGCGGCGATGGAGAGCCCAAAAGCAAGTCCGATAAAAACCAGTAGCTGAATCTTGTTATTCGACATTTCTTTTCGCGACCCCCGATTTTTCCTCCAGCACTTTCTTGTTCGCCTCCACGCTTTTTTTCATCGACGCCCGAAAGATGCTTTTGGCCAAAAATTGCGGGTACTGAATGCCGGGATCCGAATCATATTCCCCGCGAAATTCTGTCCAGCCGGGTTTGCCGGGGACGGGCAAAAGCTCCCAGTAGCCTTCGAGCGTTTTAAAATTGCCCACAAGCGTCTCATATTCGTAACGGTATTTCCCCTTGGAACCCTGAGACTCGTCATTCTTCACCTTTGAGACCGCCCAGCGGTCATTCAGGGGCCAGGGGAGATTGAACCGCTGAAGGATATAGCTTGTCCAGACGCCGCCGGGTTTTCTTCCGTACTCGGAAGGAAAATCCTGTCCCCCAATCAGCTCATAAAAACCCCTGATGCTGTCGGGTTTTTTCCGCACGACCAAGGCAAATTGGTTTTTATCGAGCGTCCGGCTGTCGGAATAATCGGAATACCGGTCTTTATAGGTGTTTGTATCGATCAGAATGCGCCATACTTCCTGGACGGGAAACGGATACCGGGCGCGCGTGGTGGTATGGGCCTTGTATTCATGCTTTTTGAACGTCACTTCCACCCATGTCTCCCCTTTTTGCAATGTCTCTTCCGCTTCGGGATGAAAGCTGTCGTAGGCCCGGCAAACGGGCGAAAACGCCAAAAGGGACAAAAAGAAAAGGAAGGCCTGAATCGCTTTAATGAGCCTCATAACCGGCCCTATCTAGCGCAACGGTTTTTCAATGACAATAGCTATTCGAGAGATGCCTAAGAAATTGACTTTGTTTGAAAATAGGGCAAATATATCTCGGAAATTTCAAACCAAGGAGGCTTTTATGGAACTGGCATTGTTTAACATGGATGGGGTGTTGTTTTTGTTGCGCTGGATTCATTTCATTTTCGGCGTCATCTGGATCGGTCTTTTGTATTTTTTCAATTTTGTGCAGGGAGAATTTTTCAAGGAAATCGATGCCGGCATGAAAAATGTCGCCATCCAAAAACTGGTTCCCCGCGCCCTTTGGTGGTTCCGTTGGGGCGCCATGTTCACGTTTCTATCGGGCCTTTTCATTTTCACCGGGACGCTTCACACGGGCTTTCCCTGGCATTCCGGTTGGGGGCTTTCCATCCTGATCGGCGCCGGCTTCGGCACCCTAATGTGGTTTAACGTCTGGTTTGTTATCTGGCCGAACCAGAAGGTGGTCATCGCCTCGGCAAACCAGGTGATCTCCGGCGGTCAGCCGATTGCCGATGCGGCGGCGCGCGGCGCGCGGGCCCTGACAGCATCACGGACCAATGTGGTCTTTTCCTTCCCGATGCTTTTCTTCATGGGAGCAGCCCGCCACCTGGGAATAAACCGGGACTTTTCCATGGTTGATTTTCGCCTGGCTGGGGGGGCTATTGCGATTCTGGCGCTCCTTTTGCAACTGAATGCCCTGAAGGGAAAAACCGGACCGATGACGACCGTGAAAGGGGTAATCCACTCCGGCGTGCTTCTGACGGCGATTGTTTATCTGGCGGTGGAGTTTTTGACGCGAGTTTGAAACTTGTAACAGCCAAACAAAGAGAGCCCTTTTGACGGAGCAATTTTTGTTCCTGCCGGCGACATCTGACAGCGAGATAATCCAACTCGAGGCGGCTTACGAAAATTGCGAAGACAAAGAGGCTCTCTTTGTTGCGAGCTGTTACTTTTTTCGATAGATCGTAACTGACACCTTGCGTGCGTGCGGGATGGCCAGTGGTTTGTCCACGCCAACCGCCACCCCCTTCACCCCTTTGAGGCGGAGGATCTCGCGGGCCACCTCTTCGGCGATGGTCTCGATCAGATTGAAATGTTTTCGTTTCAGGACGCTTAAAACAAGCGTGTCCACCTGATCGTAATCGATGGTGTCGCGAAGGTGATCGCTCTTGGCCGCTTTTTTTGCATCGAATTCGATCTTTAAATCGACAATCACCTTCTGTTTCCTCTTCTTTTCCCAGTGATAAAAACCGAGGGTGTGGTCGTATTCGAGGGTGAGATGGAGATGATCGGAAAAGGGGATGATTGTTCGCATTGACACGGCTCCAACAAATTGGATAAGAGTCTCTGATCCCTCTATGCCAAAGCAGTCAAAAATACAACCAATCTCCCTTGTCGGCAGGGAGACCAGCGCACCGATCAGCCGGGGGGCCGTTTCCCTGACGGAACGGCGCGACATGGAAGAGGCGCTCCGCATCCTCTTGCGGGGGGTGGGAGAAAATCCGGACCGCGACGGCCTTTTGCAAACCCCCTCCCGAGTCGTCGAATCGCTCAAATTTTTGACCAAGGGATATGAGGAAGATCCGTTTGAAGTCATCAACAAGGCCATCTTTGACGAAAAACATGACGAGATGATCGTCGTCAAAGACATTGTCCTCTACAGTCTCTGCGAACACCACCTTCTTCCCTTCTTCGGCCGTGCGCATGTGGCGTATATTCCAAACAACCGGATTGTCGGCCTTTCTAAAATCGCCCGTCTGGTGGAAATTTATGCCCGGCGTCTTCAGGTGCAGGAACGCCTGACCCAACAGATTGCGGAGACGTTGCAGGAGACCCTCAAGCCGAAGGGAACAGCGGTCATCATCGAGGCGGAACATCTCTGCATGCAGATGCGCGGGGTGCAAAAAAGGGGATCGAGCATGATCACCTCGGCTATGCTGGGGGGTTTTAGACGCTTGGCTACACGGGAAGAATTTATTTCGCTGATTCGCAATGGGAAATAATTTTTCATGGGCGAACACATGACAACGACCGCACCGCATATAACCTTGACCGCTTCTTACGACATTTGCGCCGCCCATCAGTTGAATCGGCCCGATTGGGACAGCGCCAAAAACCGGGCCGCTTTCGGCCATTGTGCCGATCTTCACGGGCATCAGTACAAGCTGGAAGTGACGCTGGAGGGGAATATCCCGGCCGAAACAGGAATGATCATCAACGGCTACGAGATCGACCGGATCGTCCGTGAAAAAATCATGAGCCGGATCGACCACAAATTTTTGAACAAGGACATCCCCTTTTTTCAGGAAAATCTCCCCACGGCTGAATGGATTTCGGTCTGGGCTTTTGGTGAATTGAAAAACGCCTTTCCGCCGAATTGCCGTCTGAAAAAAATCCGGTTGTATGAAACCCCCAACCTTTATGCCGAATATTCCGGGTAGGGGCGCACGGCCGTGCGCCCCTACAGAAATCAGAAACATTATTTTTGATTGGTCCGGCACCCTTTTTGACGATTTTGAAGTCTCTCACCATTCCACCATCGCCACCCTTAAAGCTTTCGGCGGAAAACACATTTCCATCCACGACTACAAGGAGCATTTCGTCCTCCCCGCCTGGAAATTCTACCGGCGTTTTCTGAAAAGCGCCGACATGGATGCCGTGACCCATTTTTATTTCGAGTATTTCATGCACCATATTGAAAAAGGAAAGCTCTACCCCCAAGCAAGAGAGAATTTAAAAAGGGCCAAAGAGGCGGGAATGCGGCTTTTTATCTGCTCAACCGTCCGTCAGGACCTTTTGGAGAAAATGGTCCGTCATTTAAGGATCGGTCATCTCTTCGACGGAATTTTCGGCAGTGTGCGAGACAAGGAAAAGAGGCTTCCGAATATCTGTCACAAGCTTGGATTAAGAAAAGATCGGACGATCTATGCCGGCGATATGGAGCACGATCTGGCGGCGGCGAAAAAGACCGGGGTTCTCTCGGCCGCTTTCTTATGCGGTTATCAGGCCTCACACCGTCTCCTCGATGCGGCTCCCGATTTTGTGTGGAATGATCACGGGAGTTTGGGGAAATTTTTGGATAAAATCCCCCCTCCCTTGAGGGGAGGGGGTAGGGGGGCGGGTGATCAGGAGGTCACCCTCTCCCTAACCCTCCCCCCTCGAGGGGGAGGGGATTCATTTCCAATTCCCACCGTCGGCGCCTTGATCTTCAACAAAGGCGATATTTTTCTTGTCCAGACGCACAAGTGGAGCCACACCTTCGGCATCCCCGGCGGAAAAATCAAAAAAGGGGAAACGATGGAAGAGGCGCTCAAGCGCGAGATTTGGGAAGAGACAAGGCTCAAAATAAAAAACATCCGCTGGGCGCTCGTTCAGGATTCCATCAACTCAAAAGAATTCCACAAGCTTGACCGGCATTTTCTTCTCCTTAATTTCATCGCCGATACCGACTCGCGCAAATTTAGACTCAACGAGGAGGCGGAAAGCGGCTTTTGGGTGAACCCGCGTACCGCTCTTAAACTCCGCTTAAATCAGCCGACGCGGGTGTTGCTCAATCACTATCTGTCTTTTTGATTGGGCATCCCGCCAGGCACTCAAACCGATTGACATATATCAATTAATTGTTTACTATAAGAAACAATAAATATAAAAAACAAAGTAC
>JACQOY010000002.1 GCA_016207765.1 Deltaproteobacteria bacterium
CTATCAAATTATCCCCCAAAGATATTTTGACTGTCCGCGAACGGGGAGAAGCCCCCGATCTGGGGTATATCGATCCCTCCATTAAAAAGCCCCAGTATCCCGACAAGTCGATCAACCAGTCGGGATTTCCGGGCGAAGAAGCGAAAAATATGGCGGTGCTGGTGGACTTCACCGATCCGCGCCTGACAGAATTTTTGGACACAGCGATTGGCCCCATTAAAAAACGTCTCAAGGCAGGCGAGATAAACAAAAAAACTGCCGCTATTTCAGCTTGGGAGGCCGTTTCAAAACAGGTGGCCTACGTCGATTACCGCCAGTACGAAAGTTACCCCGCCCGTTTGTTCAATCTTGGTGAGTTTACGGAAAATGGCGTCTGCAACGAGCGGGGAATGCTGTTGCAGGTTTCGCTTCAGTACCTGGGTATTGAATCACGGATGGAAAAAGGGCCCTTTAGGGGAAGACAACGTCATGCGTGGGTGCGGACTGCTGATTCGGCGTTTGAGGAGATGATTCTCGATCCGCAACAAGATGGGGTCATCTATCCTGAACCTGAATCTGACTGGAATAAAATATACCGCGATGACGGCACGCCGTTTGCCGTGGAACGTGTCGAAACTATAGGTGTATCCGGGGACGAGTTGATTAGCCAACTTGAAGAGAGCGTTTCATTTGAAATACCGTCTGGAAAACCGGCAGAGGAGCCTGTTTTCTTCTGGCAACCGGAGGTTTTGGAAGGGCCTCTTCCTGTTCCCTTTCCAGACACCCCACCGTTTGCTCCCGCTTCCGCAGTTCCTGTACCGTCACGGGGGCAACCGGTGTCTTTGGGCGCCCAAGCGGTTGACGCCATGGCGAATGTCCTCTCCGATTTTGCGGACTGGGTGTTGGATCGCAGGGAAAATGGCGATGTCAACGACGGACCGAGACCGCTCGACCGGGGGGTTTCGGAGGTCCCTCTCCCACCGGTTGATCCGCCGCCGTTTCCTGATGGAGGTGTTCAGACATTTACTTTGCCGCTGAAAGAAGGGGGTGGATATAAGCCGCTCCGTCTGGTCTACGACACCGACGGACGAACATTTTCTGTCGAGCCGGGACAGGATGTGCAAATCAATGCCAACCTTCATTTTGGCATGACCCTGCGGGAGGCCATTTCGGTGCATCTTGACGAGATTAACGTGAAAGGTTATCGGTTCGCTTCCTTCCCCGCCGGTGATCTGGTCGAATGGCAATGGGACGGCAATCCGCCCCAGGCTTCGCATTGATTTCTTGAATCCCTCTCTCCCCCTTTGTAAGGGGGAGCTGGAGAGGGTAGAGAACCTGCAATGACTCGCATCAAACAGGGTGAAAAACGCAACCGGGATATCAAGAGAAAACTTCGCTCCGAAATGACTCCGGCTGAAAACAAGCTTTGGTTACATCTTAGGGCAAGACAACTGGAAAAACTCAAATTCAGGCGGCAACATGGGATTGGACCTTATATTGTCGATTTTTATTGTCCGGCAATAAAACTTGTGATCGAAGTGGATGGAGATGTTCATGCCGGGGAAGCTCAGATTGCCAAAGATTGTAAACGGGATAATTATCTCAAAAGCTTGGGTCTTCAAGTCATTCGTTATCGGAATGACGATGTTTTAAACAACGTGGAAGGTGTTATGGAGGATTTGTTTGGAAGGCTTCCGAGTAATTCCTCTACCCTCCCCCACCCTCCCTTACAAAGGGAGGGAGTAAAATGATGGATCCCTTATTTTCCAACGACTGGCCCATCCGCCTCCCCCTCTACATCATCTTCGGCATTGTCTGCGAATTTTTGTTCACCTCCACGGCCGATCTGATCAAACCAAATTTTGTCAAATCGTGGAATGTCGTGGCCGACAAGGCGACAGTGTCGCCACCCGATTGGCGCCTGCGCGGCAGAGATCCCCGACTGATGGGGTACAGTTTTTTATGGATGATCCCAATTTATGCGTTGTTGATCTTCATCGAACCGGCCGGTCGTCTGCTTTCCCCCCTCCCCTTTTATTTGCGAGGGATTATTTACGTAATAGCCCTATGGATTGTGGAGTACACCACCGGTTTTCTCATCAAAAAAATATCCGGTCGTTGTCCTTGGGACTATTCCGCGTCGCGCTTTAACCTGCATGGGTATATCCGCTGGGACTTTTTTCCCTTCTGGTTTGTTTTTATGCTGTCGGCGGAATGGTTAAGCTCCAAATTTGTTCTCCTCACCCCGGCCATCAAGGCCCTGTTTTAAAGAAGATCAGTTGATCTTTTTCGACGGGGCATGATAGCTCTTCCCCCTCTGGTATGACCTTTAAGAGCCTTCATGAATTTGTCGATTTTTTGGAAGAACGGCGGGAGCTTGTCCGCATTGAGGAACCGGTTTCAACAAGGCTCGAAATCACCGAAATCTGCGACCGCGTGTCGAAGTCGCCAAATGGGGGAAAGGCGCTCCTCTTCGAAAATGTCATCAACCACAATAACAACAATCAAAAATCACCGATTCCCGTTCTCATCAACATGCTCGGCTCGCAAAACCGGATGAATTGGGCCTTGGGCGTTGAAGATATCGAAGAGGTCGCGAATGAAATCCGCGATCTGGTGAAAAAACAGCCCCCCTCAACGTTTATCGAAAAATTAAAAATGTTGCCGACGCTGGCGAAAATCGGCTCCTACACCCCGAAAAAAGTCTCCTCCGGCTTGTGTCAAGAAGTGGTTTTGACGGGCGACGATATCGATCTCACCAAATTTCCGATCATCCAATGCTGGCCCAAAGACGGTGGATCATTCATTACCTTCGGATGTACGATTTCAAAAGACCCCGACAACGGCATCAGGAATGTCGGCATGTATCGTCTGCAGGTCTTGGATAAAAAAGACAAAAAAACCACGGCCATGCACTGGCAGATTCACAAGCATGGAAGCCGTCATTTTCAGCGCTACAAGGAACTACTGCGTAGCGCAAATAAAAGTGACGCTCTTGACCGCATGAAACGTGCCGAAGAGTATCACCTGGATATGCGAGATTCAGTAAAAAAGAAAATCCCCATCGCGGTCTATCTTGGCGGCGATCCGGTGGAAACCTTTGCCGGGGCCTGCCCCCTCCCCGACAATTTCGACGAATTTCTGTTTGCCGGGTTCTTGAGAAAAAAAGCGGTTGAACTTGTCCCCTGCAAGACAATCGATCTGGAAGTTCCGGCCAATGCCGAAATGGTCATCGAGGGATATGTCGATCCCGAAGAACCATTGGTTGACGAGGGGCCGTTTGGCGACCACACCGGCTATTATACCTTAATCGACAAGTACCCCGTATTTCACGTCACGGCGATCACCCATCGCAAAAAAATGATCTATCCGACCACCATTGTCGGCAAACCGCCGATGGAGGACGGATATATGGGGCTGGCCATCACGCGGATTTTTTTGCCGCTCGTTCAACTCACCTTTCCCGAAATAAAAGACATGAATATTCCGGTAGAAACCTGTTTTCACAATCTGGCCATCATTTCGATCAAAAAGACCTACCCCGCCCATGCGCAAAAGATCATGAGTTCGCTTTGGGGCATGGGTCAACTCATGTTTTCGAAGTGCATTATCGTCGTTGACGAGGATGTCGATGTTCAGAACCTCTCCGAGGTGGCCTGGAGGGTTTCCAACAATATCGACGCCCGGCGGGATATTGTGTTTACCGAAGGGCCTGTGGATGCGCTGGACCATGCCGCGCCGCGGTTCGGCATCGGCTCCAAAATGGGGATCGACGCCACCCGCAAATGGAAGGAAGAGGGTTTTGAGCGCGAATGGCCCCCCGATATCGAGATGGATGAGGCCACAAGACGGCGAATTGACGAAATATGGGGAAAATTAGGCCTGTGAGAGGTTGACACCCCCGATTGACCGATTTATAGTGTTCGAAACAAGGAGAACTGAAAATATGACGATGCAAACCGATGTTTCAACCCCAACCCCTCTTTCAACCGATACGGGTTCCAAGCCGCTTATCAGCCTGACCGACAATGCGGTGGCCAAGGTAAAGGTATTCAAGGAAAAAATGCCCGATGCGAAAGAAAAAAGTTTTCGGGTGTTTGTTGAGGGGGGCGGATGCAGTGGATTTCAGTATGGGTTTACCTTCGATGAATTTCGCGCCGGGGATGAAAAGGTGGCCTGCGGGGACATCGATGTTCTTGTCGATACGCAGAGCCGCGTTTATCTCATGGGCTCGGTGGTCGATTTTGTGGAAGACTTCAAGGGCTCCGGCTTTACCGTTCGCAATCCGAATTCCAAAGGTTCCTGCGGGTGCGGCACATCGTTTACGGTGTAAAAGCACAGAAGCCCGGAATAACCGATTGAATCGATTATCCGGGCTTCTGTGTTCAGTCTATCGTTCAAGCTTGACCTTTCGTCCCCCTGGAGTATCAAAACCATTCCGACTGCCGGACCCCTTGTCGGGGTCCCATTCCCTCATGCTGTTGGTTGCTCCGAGCTCCTTGGATTAACCAAGGTTAACTCGGCCGCCTCAGTTTCAGGGTTTTAAGCCTGTCGGAACCGTCAGCAACTTTTGACCCATGGGATGCGGGTCTTTATGTTGCCTGTCCTCCTCCGGGATTTCCCATGACCTATATGGTTTTCTCTGTCTCCCCTGAAAGCCCGCTTCCGGACCTCAACTCTTTTGCCCTTCTTCCCGGAATTCCCGAAGGAACTCCGATCAGCGGACTTTAAAGTCTGCCAGACAGACAGATGTGACGTCCCCTTGCGGTTTCGTCCTCCATTTTGGCCTTATTCCCGCTTGCCACTCACCCGTTCAGGTGAATTCTTCTCCGGGTACCGGTCCCTCCGGATGCCCCTCCCTCACAGGAGGAAGCTAAACTCCGGATTGGGAGAAGAACCCCTCTTCCTAACGTCGGATGAGCGGTCGTTCGGTTCGGCGTCTGCTTAAACGATAGATTGATTTTCAAAGATTGTACGGGCAATTCACGAATTGCCCCTACCGATGCACCCCTTAAACCACAAAATCGGTCGATGCGCGACACAAAAAAAATACGAATTTTCAAGTGGCTGAAATGATTCCGGAAAAAAATCGGGGAAAAAGTTATCCACAGGGGTGTAAAACGTTATCCCCGTCGAAGGCGCCCGCTGAAGGGCTGTTTATCGGTATTGGAAAATTTTGATTTTGGCGGAAGATTCTTTTGGGGAAAATTTTTGGCAACCCCCGGATAAGATGAAAGAAATCAAAAAAAGTTATCCACAACCGTACCTTGGCAAAAAAAAGAAAGTCCCTTTGTCTTCGGGAACCACCTAAACTATTACGATTTCCCTTTTATTTTTATCGCAAAATCGAAAAGAAATTTTGTAATCAAACTCCGAGGCCAGTTCCGGGATCTTGTCCCCCCACTCCACCACGCAAATCCCATCCCCGACGCCAGTGCCGGCTGAGCCGATTCGACCGCTACCACCGAAATATTCCTCGAAATCGATCCGTTGAAATTCTTCAAAGGTTTCGATCCGGTAAAGATCGAAATGATAGAGGGGACTTTTTTTTGTGGGGTATTCATGAAGCAGGGTAAAGGTTGGCGAGGTGACGAAGTAAGCCGGATCGCCGTGCAGGCCGTAAAAAAGGCCGCGCACAAAGGTGGTTTTGCCGGAGCCCAGATCGCCGCAGAGGGCGATCACATCCCCTTTTTTCAATTTTTTTGAAAATTCGGCGGCGAATTTTTCGGTTTGCTCAGGGGATTGGGAGAGGAAAGGTTTCATGGGGGTTGTCATTCCCGCGGAAGCGGGAATCCAGTTTAACGACAAATATCGTCAAAACCTGTGGATCCCCGCTTTCGCGGGGATGACATATTAATAGAATATATTGGTCAGTACCTCTTCATTTTTACGCAGAAAGTCGTAGCCCAAATCCAGATTGTTCGCAATCTCGGTGGCCAAGACCACCCGTTTCTTTTGGGCCAAGATGTCTCCCACCAAACCATGCAAAAAACAGCCGAAGAGCAATGGGGCGCTCCCCCTCTCCCCAACCCTC
>JACQOY010000097.1 GCA_016207765.1 Deltaproteobacteria bacterium
AATGACTTGTCTCTCAAAATCCTTTTTGTGATTAAAAACGTAAAACGGAATCCCCAATTTGTCGCAGACCCCTCTCGCATCGCTGACATCGGACAACGAACAGCAGGTTTTTCCTCCCCCCGCGCGTTCTTCTTCTCCATAGTCCCAGAGTTTGAGCGAAATCCCGATGACATCGTGCCCTTGAAGCTTCAGCAGAAGGGCGGCAACGGAGGAATCGACCCCTCCCGACATGGCGACAACCACCCTCATTTTTTCATCCTCCTTAACACTCTCTTCATGATCTCCAGCAATTCCTGAACCTCCCCTTCTGTCGTCATTCTTCCAAACGACAACCGGATCGATCCCAACGCCTCTTCCTCCGGAATTCCCATGGCCAGCAAAACGCGGGAAACTTCCAGAGACCCAGACTGGCAGGCCGAACCGTGGGAGGCGGCCACCCCTTCAAGGTCGAGATTCGCCAAGAGTGTCTGTCCGGAAAAACCGGGAAAGGCCACGTTTAAGGCACCCGGCAATTGTCGGGTGGGGTGTTCATGGAAGACAACCCACTCATAGAGGCGTAAAAGCTCTTCTTTGAGCCAGCGGCGAAGCGAGGTGAGACGTTCATTTTCCCTCTCCAATCCGTGCAGGGAAAAATCGAGGGCCTCGGACAAACCCAGAATGCCGAAAAGATTCTCCGTGCCGGCCCGACGGGAAAATTCCTGCGCCCCCCCCACAAGGACCGGTGAAAATTTCGTCCCCCGGCGAATCAACAAGGCCCCGATCCCTTTCGGCCCGTAAAATTTGTGGGCCGACAACGAGGCAAAATCGGCCCCGCAACGACCGAAATCAAACGGCGCTTTTCCCACGGTGCAGGCAACATCGGTATGAAACAGGGCCCCTCTCTCGTGCGCCAAATGACACACCTTTTCGACCGGAAACTGGATTCCAGTCTCGTTGTTGGAGGCCATCAACGCGACAAGAAGCGTCCGTTCATCCACCGCCCGTTCAAGCGCCTCTTGATCGAGATCGCCATATCGGTTGACCCCGACCACCTCGACCGTCGCCCCCTTTTTTTGAAACTGTTCCAGGGAACGGACAATGGAATCGTGTTCCACAAGAAGGGTGACGATTTTTGAGCGCCCCTGAGACTTCCGGTCCTGCGATCGAGACTCCCATACCGACGAGATAACGGTATTATTCGCCTCGGTGGCGCCGCTTAAAAAACAGACCTCTTCCGGAAGGCATCCAAGAAGGCCGGACGTCTTTCGGCGGCAATCGTCGAGGAGCCTTTTGGCCTCCCTCCCCTCCGCATGGACACTTGAAGGATTCTTGATATTGCGTTCAAGGGCCACCTGCAAAGCTTGCCGAACGGAAGGAGCCAACGGTGTCGTGGCATTGTAGTCGAAGTAAAGGCGCGGCATGGTGGGTGGGTTCTAACGCGCCGGCCTGCAAGGTGTCAACTTACTCCCTGATTCCACGATAAGGGCCTTTGCCTTCGTCCCTCTGGCCCTGGTTACTCCATATCCTGCTGGAGGATCACAAACTCCACCCGGCGGTTCTGGGCCATTCCCTCGACCGTGTTGTTGTCGGCGATCGGCTTGCTCTCGCCGTACCCTTTGGCGGTCAGACGGGAGCCCTCGATTCCTTTGCTCAAAAGGTAGGTCTTGACCGATTCGGACCGGCGCTGGGAAAGATCCATATTGTAGGCATCGGAGGCTCTCCAGTCGCAATGGCCCTGAATTTCAACCAGACGGACGCCGGGATTTTTCTGCATGACATCGACCACGTCATCCAAAACCGGGAATGAAAGGGGTTTTAACGTCGCCTTGTCGGTATCGAAATAAATTTTGCCCCAGATTACGATCTTTCCCCCCTGAATGCGCGGGTCGGGAGGCGGCGCCGGAGGAGGACATTCGGGACATTCCTGGGTGACCGGCGAGGTCCACTTCAAACCAAGATAGCCCCGCACACGCGGGGCTCCCACGCCATCGATGATGCCGACATTGGCCCCCACATCGAGGTCGAATCCGCTGTCGCCAAAGGCATAGCGGACACCACCGCCGGCCTCAATAGGAGTTGAGGCCGATACGGAAAAGAAATCGCCGATAACGGTTGTCCCGAAAATTTCGCCGATCCCGTGCCACCCTTTGCCGAAATTGACATTCCCCGCCAACCCGTAGGTGAATTGGTCGTCAATGCGCACGCCATGGAGCGTTACATCGTCGCGGGCGAGGTAACCCAGATTCAACGTCATGTTGAAGCGGTCATGGATCAGAAAATCGGTGATCAACTTGATTCCGGCGGCAACACTTCCGTTGCTCAAGTAACGGACACCGTCACCGGTGGGAAACATGATATAGGGCAGAACGGAAAATCCGACCCGGCTGTTTTCGGTGTTCACGAGGCGAAACTTCGTCATGAGGGTGATATCCCCCATCCCCATACCATGATCTTCAACCGGAACGGCGGTGTCGGTGAAAAACCAGTTGTAGAGGGCAACCGGCAGATTGATGCCGGCTTCGAACCAATCGGTGAACCCAAGGGCCCCATAAAAGTTGGCGATGATCCAGTGATCGATCACCGATTGCCGTTGGCCCGCCACGGCGCCAAGACCGACAAACTGAAGCGGACGGTTGGCATAATCGAAATAAAATCCGAGAGTCCCCTGCCAAGCCTTGAGATTTTGCGAACTGTATTGGGTAAAATATTCACCGCTGTCGATCGCCGGTTCGAAAGTGATTACCTCGAAACGGCTGACATAGGCGGCCTGCACGGGACGAGAAAACACTTCAATAAACAGCGTCCCAAACAGAAGCGCCGTCAAACCTGACAAGGTTAAAAAAAACCGTCCTGCAGGGCCTTTAAATGGTTTCATGGTAAGCTCCTTTTTCGATGGAACCGCCCTTTATTTCTTGCGTTTTTCGGTGTGACACTACATTACATGTAAGACATGGCGATATGTTGGAAGTATAAGGAAATTTCAGGAAGAGTCAAGAAATTATTAGCGGAAACCCTTCCTTCATGAGTTTGTAGTCGATGGCATCGACCAGGGCCTGATAACTGGCGTGGATGATGTTCTCCGACACCCCCACAGTTCCCCACTTTCCTTGGGAATCGCCGCACTCGATCAGTACCCGCACCACGGAAGCAGTGCCAACCCCCTTGAGGACGCGCACCTTGTAGTCGACAAGTTTCATTTCAGCCAAACGGGGGTAGAAGCGCTCAAGGGCCTGTCGCAGGGCCCGATCGAGGGCATGAACCGGCCCCACCCCCTTGGCCGATGATTTTTCTTCCCGCTTGTCAACCGCCAGATGCACAACCGCTTCCGAGGTAGCCTCCCCCTCAACGTGATCAAGCGAAATGGTGTCGGTCACCCTGAAATCATGCAAGACAAAATGGGGTTTGTATTCGCCAAGCGTTTTTTTGACGAGTATTTCAAATGACGCCTCGGCCCCTTCAAACTGGTAGCCACGGTTTTCCATTTCCTTGAGTTTTGTCAAAAGTTCGCGGGCCCGTGGATTGTTTCCGCTCAAATCGACGCCGAATTCCCTTGCCTTGTGCGCAATGGTGGAAGCGCCGGAAAGATCGGAAACAAGAACCCGCTGGCGGTTCCCCACTTTTTTGGGATCGACATGCTCGTAGGTCCGCGCTTCCTTGAGAATCGCAGAGACATGAATCCCCCCTTTATGCGCAAAGGCGGAGTCCCCCACATAAGGCTGATGGGTATCGGCGGCCCGGTTGGCCATTTCATCGACGAACAATGAAACCTCGCGCAAACGGGCAAGTCTGGCCGGACCGACGCAACGGTATCCCATTTTCAGCTCGAGATCGGCCATGACGGAAACAAGATTGGCGTTCCCGCACCTCTCCCCGATGCCGTTCAACGTCCCCTGAACCTGCGTCACCCCCCCCCGCACGGCGGCAAGTGAATTGGCCACCCCCAAACCGGTATCGTCGTGACAGTGAATGCCAAGCGGAACCCGGAGGTTCTTTCGGACGATGCGGACAATCTTTTCCACATCCTGGGGAAGCGAACCTCCATTGGTATCGCAAAGGACAATCCGGTCGGCTCCGGCACGAGCCGCCGCCCTGATTGTTTCAAGGGCGTATTTTTTGTTGGCCTTGAAACCGTCAAAGAAATGTTCGGCATCGTAGATGACGGTCCGCTTCTTTTTTTTGAGCCAGGCGACGCTTTCGAAAACAAGTTTCAAATTGTCGGCAAGAGAAATTCCCAGGGCGCGCGTGACATGAAGATCCCAGGTTTTTCCGAAGATGCAAAGGGTCTTTGTGCCCGCGTCCAGGAGGCTTCCAAGAATTTCATCGGTCTCCACAGTGGAAGAAGCCTTGCGGGTTGAACCGAAGGCGACAAGTTCGGCGGTTTTCAGTTTGAGCTCACCGCCGGCCCTTTCGAAAAATTCCGAATCCTTCGGGTTGGCGCCGGGCCAACCCCCCTCGATGTAATGGACCCCCAGCCAATCGAGTTTTTCGGCAACGCGAAGCTTGTCCTCGACCGTAAAGGCGATATCCTCCGCCTGGGTACCGTCTCTCAGGGTCGTATCGTAAATTTGGATCATTTCTTCCCCAACTCAAACGCCGCGTGAAGCGCCTTTACCGCAACCTCCCCCTGGTCTTTTTTCACGACGACGGAGATTTTGATCTCGGAGGTGGAAATCATTTCGATGTTGATTTTTTTCGCCGCCAGCGTCTCGAAGACCTTCGCCGCAATACCGGCGTGCGAGCGCATCCCCACCCCCACAACGGAAACCTTGGCGATATCTTCGTCGGCATCGATCCGTTTGAGGCCGATTTCCGGCGAAAGCTGCTCGATTATTTTCCGTGCGCGGGACAAGTCGGTGCGGGGCATGGTGAAGGTCATGTCGGTAAAACCGTCTTCGCTGATGTTCTGGACGATCATGTCCACATTGATGTCGGCTTTGGCGATCGGCCCAAAAACCCTGACAGCCACCCCCGGACGGTCGGGCACCCGGCGAAGAGAAACCTTCGCCTCCCCTTTTTCCAGGGCAATTCCCGAAACAATAACCTCTTCCATCGATTTATCCTCCTTGCAGACAAGCGTCCCTTCGTTGTGGTTAAACGACGAACGAACGACCAGGTTGACCCCGTATTTGGCGGCAAACTCCACCGATCGAATTTGCAGAACTTTTGCCCCTTGTGAGGCAAGCTCCAGCATTTCCTCGTACGAAATTTTTTTAAGCTTCAGGGCATCGGAACAGATGCGCGGATCGGTGGTATAGACGCCGTCCACGTCGGTGTAGATTTCGCACAAATCCGCCTTCAAGGCCGCCGCCAAAGCCACACCGGTGGTATCGGAACCGCCGCGTCCCAGCGTGGTGATGTTCCCCTCTTCATCAATTCCCTGAAACCCGGCCACGACAACCACCTCCCCTTTCTTAAGACAGTCTTTCACGATTTTGGCGTCGATGCTTTTGATCCGCGCCCTGGAATAAGAGGAATCGGTGGTGATTTTTACCTGATGTCCCACAAAAGAACGGGCCGGCTGGTTCATGTCCTGAAGCGCCAGCGCCAAAAGAGCGATCGTCACCTGCTCGCCGGTGGAGACAAGCTGATCGAGTTCGCGCCGATCGGGATCGGCGGTGATGCCGTTTGCAAGTGCAATGAGACGGTTGGTCTCGCCCGCCATGGCGGAAACCACCACGACCACATCGTTCCCTTTTTGCCTTGTCTCAATAACCCGACGGGCAACATGGCGAATCCGGTCGATGTTTTCAACGGAAGTCCCTCCATACTTTTGAACAATCAAAGCCATATAAGGGAGGAAGTGTTAACGAATAGGTCGGGCAAAGTCAACCAACGGTTGACCCTGTGTGGCAACCCTGAGCGATCCCGATCTTGTCGAGGGAGAGTCGAACGGGTCAAGGCAAGGGGACGCGGATTTGTTCTATAAATCGAAAAGTTTTTTCAGGGCGGAACGGATTTTTCTTCGTTCCGGCGAGCCGATTTTCCCCAGTTTTTTCAACACCAGTTCCTTGCCAAGCGTTGCGATTTTTGAAAGTCGAATGGTGGAGGGAAGCAAAAGTCCGCAGTTTTTCCATTCGGCAAGAACCAGGTCATGGGAATCGCGCGGCTCCTCGCTTGTTATCCTGCCGACAACGATATCGCGATCCCCGATATCGACCAAAACCAGCGCCGGACGCTTTTTGACTTTGGCCGGATTGGAATAAGGAAAGGCGTGTAAGAGAAGGACATCCCCGAAATCATAACGTGTCATAGATGCCGTCCCTTTCGGGATAACCTTCAAAGAAGGCGCGGGTCGTCAGGAGGGCCCAGTTTTCGGAATCGGAAATCCGCTTCCCTTCCTCGATCAGGTGTTCCCTTAAAATCCCCGAAACGGCTTGGGAAAACGACCAGCGGTTTTTTTTGGCAATCTGCAGGACTTTCCCCTTAAGGGCCCTTTCGTCCTCTTGGGACACATAAACAGACCAGTAACTCATCTATTCTCCTTCTTTCTAAGAGATTATATGAGAAAAAATGACATGTCAATGGACTCGCGGGAACTGTTGCCATGACTACCGCATGGGCATAATTATTCCTGCACTGGAATTCAGCGGAATGACCCTTGGATCCTGATAAGACACTGTTTGAACCGCCACCACTACCGGAGTTTCCGGCACCAGCCCGGCTCGGGCCACCACCGGAGTTTCCGGCGCCACCGGGGGTTCTGGTGTTTGAGGCGGCGAAGTCGGGACAGACGCCGTTGTGGCAATGGGTGGAGCCGCAGGCTCGGAGGGAACCAAACTTCCGACCTGTTCCCACAAGGGATCGGGGTGCAAGACAGTGGCAATGGTCAGGACATCTTTCTCGCTCCCGAAATCTTCCCGGTAAAGGGCGACATGCTCCTCGGTCTTCAACTTGTACATGGCGCCGTTGGACACATCGACAATAATTCCGACAAGCCCTCCAAAAGCCAAATTCCCCCAAAACCAACCGTTCATTTTTCGGGTAATGGTTGTCTCGAAGGGCTTGTAGCCCGGGAGGGTGATTTTGAGCGTATGATCGGCGCCGCGATCGAGTTTCAAGACAACGGGGGTCTGACCCCGCGTCTGATTGTCAACGGTGACCGAAGCGCCGGCGGGTGTTGTGGAGAGACCGAATTTCTGGGTGGTTCCGCTGATGAGCGTGGCACAACCAACCATTGCCGAGACAACAACCATCCCCAGCAAAGAGCCGACAGCGGACTTCAATGGGGCTTTTTTGGCTTTCACCTTCCTCCCTCTTCCCTATTCTTGACACGTTTTGTCGAAATCGTCAAAAAAAATCATTTATTGAACCGTGATTTGTCCGTTGGGAGTGTCCATAATCCCTTCATGAATGTCGCAGTAAAAATAAAAAACATCGCCCAAAGAAGCGTCCGCGGGAATTTCAAGGGAAACCGTTTCACCGGGCGAAATGCTTCCGGTATCGAAGTCACCCGAGTTATCGAAGGCATTCGGACCGCTCGAAGAGGTGACCGTATGACTCACATCGTCGTCATTGACCACATCGATCGTTTCGCCCGGAAGGGCCGAAAGTTCGGTCGGATCAAACGACATGTCGGACAGCGTAATGGTTGTTCTCTCATCCGCCGATTCGGAGGAAGAACCGCACGAGACGAACAAAATCAGGACAAGAAGAATAAAAAAACGATTCAGAGGTGACATCGATTGAACCCCCTTTGCTTCATAATATCGGGGGCTTTGCCGCTGGCGCCCCCGCACCCCCCGTTCGCTCGGACTGGCAACCCCACAGGGGGGGCTACTTCGTTGAGCCAGATCCTCGCTCACATGGCGCAGAATTTAAGTCCCCGTACATTCTGATACAAGAGTTATCTCCGTCTCCAGCATAAAAGATCCGGGCGGAACTTCCACCTCGCGGGGAATATCTCCCTTCGGGCAATAACGGGAAGGAATCCCCCTGACCTGAAACTCATAATGCCCCGGGGGGATATCTTTAATCCAAAAATAACCTTTTTTGTCCACCGTCGATTCAAAATCTCCCGCCCGGACGGTCAACCCTCCGGGAAGGGATGAATTATCGGCCATCCGGATCCGGCCGCGAATGGCCCGAATCGGGCGGAAAAGAAAGGAGACAGGATACTCGGTCAGTTCCGTGACAAGAACATCTTTTTCCAGGGAATCGATGAGTTCGACATTTTCCGGAATGTCTTCGGCTGTAAGACTCAATCTTACCGTCCCGGTGGTCAAGCCTCGAACAAGGGTTCCCCCCTGGCCCCCGACTGAAACGGTTCTTTTTTCTCCTTCGGGGGTTCCCACCTGGTGGGTTGTAACCAAAAGGGTTTTCAAAGCCACCGAACCATCGCCGTCATCCGCTTGTCCGTTTTCGTTGGTATCGAGCACGAATTGAACCCGGAGAGTCGCGGAAGGGCTCCCCACCGGAATTGGAAACACCATTTCTTCGCGTCCGTCGGAAGTGAATGTCTGATCGGGAACGGAAACAACCTCGGTAACACCGGCCTGTTTGAGAGTGGCCTCCTCCAACGATAAACGATGCTCCCCCGCCTTCACCCTCGAAAAAACAAAGGATCCCTTTTCATCGGTCGCGGCCTCTCTCCCTTCATCGAGCCCCAAAATAACCCCCTTCAAGGGGAGATCCCCCTCATCCAGCATGAAGTTCTGGTTTTTGTCCCAGAAAACCTTTCCCCGAACAGAAGACTTTGTCCCCCCCCTGATCAGCTTTTTCCAGAGAGGATCCGAAACAACTCCGGGGCCGAAATAACGGCGATATTGGACCCCCAAAGAGCCGCTGAGGCTTGAACCAAGGGAAGATTTGACAATCGCCAGACTGCTGTTGAGGGAAAGCCGCTGAACAGTTGTCAGCGGGTAGCTGAAGGCCTGGGTGAAAAGAAGCTGGTGGCTGTTTCCCTCCCTCAGGTTCGGGTTGGTGTAGGTAAATCCAAGAGAGGCAAGTCCGTCTTTAACCGCCAGTTGAATATTTTGGGCCAAACTTATCGATTCTTCAGAGATATCTTCCCCACGGTTTAAAGAGGCTGAGAGGATGGCATCGTAGATGAATCGCCTTGTTTCATAGGCAAAAGAATTGGAGGTTCCCACGGCGTTCGATGTCGTCGATAAATCGCTTCGGGAATATTGGAGGGTATGAGTCATTTTGATCCGGCTGTTGAGGGAATGGGACCATTGTCCCCCGACAGAATTGGAAAGGGTTTTTTCGCCGTCGATAATGAAATGAGTCACGCCATAGTTGAAGCCGTAGGAATCCCTGAATCCTCTTTGCCGCGAGAAAGAAAAAATGCCCCCCGTTGTCTGTGTACTCGCCTCGGTTGAATCCCCCCTGGGGACGGAGATTTCCTCGTTAAAACTCCCTGCCAGTATGGTGGTATTGTCATTGAGAAGCCAGTGGGTATCCATTTCGATTTGATGTTCCTCGTTTTGGCGGGGCTCCCCGCTCATTTCGGTCAGACCGTGATCGATAAAGGTATAGGCGGCCCTGACAATCCCCTTTTCCGTCTCGTAGACGGGTGTCAACTGCGCGGCGATACCTCCCTCCCCCCTGGCCACCC
>JACQOY010000099.1 GCA_016207765.1 Deltaproteobacteria bacterium
AACACCGTTCGAACGACCATTTTATCCCCGCCTCCACCATCAAGGTCGCCACGGCCGCCTGCGCTCTTTACACGCTGGGAAAGGGCTACCGGTTTATAACCGAATTTTACACAACAGGCGACGGCGATCTGGCCGTGAAGGGATATGGCGACCCGCTCCTTTTGTCGCAAGAGCTGGCGCAAATTGCCGGGGTTCTTGATTCGAAGGGGGTCAGGCAGGTCCGCAATATCATCCTGGATGACAGCTATTTCGATTCGAACATTGTCATCGACGGGGTTTCACGATCCGATAACCCCTACGACGCCTTGAATGGGGCTCTTTTCGCCAATTTCAACACCATCAACGTGAAAAAACTAAAAAACGGAAAGGTCGTATCGGCCGAACCACAGACGCCGATCACCCCTCTTGCGGAGGCGATGGCAAAAAAATTAAGGGCCGGAACCCATCGGATCAATCTGGGCAACAACCCCGAAAAGGCGCGTCTCTACGTTGGAGAACTGCTGGCCGTCTTTTTAAAAGAGGAGGGAGTGCCCGTGACGGGGGCCGTTCGCCCCGGCCGCGTCCCCTCTTCGGCCGATCTCGTCTACCGGCACAGATCATCCAAGGATTTGACGGAAATCCTTCGCGGCATGCTCGATTTTTCCACAAACTTCACCGCCAATCAGCTTTTTCTGGCGATGGGGGCCCAACAGCTTGGCCCGCCGGCAACTGTGGAAAAAGGGGTAACGGTTTTGAAAAGTTTTTTGAAAAATAATGTCGGCTGGACCGGCTTTAGTCTGGCCGAGGGTTCCGGTTTGTCCCGCCAAACTCAGGTAACCCCCCGTCAACTGGTGACTCTTCTGGAATATTTCCAATCCAGTCAAGACCTCCTCCCTCTTCATGACAAGGTTTTTTTGGCCAAAACCGGCACCTTGAACGGGGCCAACACCTACATCGGCTACTTTCCCCTCCCGGGGGGGCACACGGCGCGGTTTGCGCTGATGGTGAACGACCATGTGCCGTATGATTACAAGTTCAAGCTCGCCAAAATGCTGTATAACGGTTTTCACGGGATCAAGACGGCCAATGCCCAAAAAATCGCTCGATGAAATTCTCAAGCTCTTCCGGCCGACCGACACCCTCGCCGTCCCGCTAGCCACCGGCCAACCGATGGCGCTGATGAACGCCCTTTCAAACAGAACCAACTGGAAACGGCTTGAAATTTTTACCGGTCTTTTAGGCTTTCCCTACCCGATCCTGACCCACCCCAACGTCCATATGACCAGCGGCTACTATGGCCCGATTGAACGGTATTTGAACGAGCAGGGATCGAACATGGAATATCTTCCGGCCAATTTCAGCGGGTTTGAATATTATGCGTTGAAAACAAAACCACGAATTATCGCCGCCACCCTTTCGGCCCCCGACAAAGAGGGTTTTCTGACCTTTTCCGCCCACTGCGGCGCCATCGACCGTCCCTTTCGCGCGGCGCTTAAAAACCCGGAGCAGATTGCCATCGCCGAAATCAATCCGCAGGCGCCGGTTGTGTACGGCCACCCGGATTACGGGGACAACAAAATTCATCAGAGCGAACTGACCCATTATTTTGAGGCCGATCAGACGCAGATGGAACTGCCGGCCATCGAATCCACCGAAACCGAAAAAAAGATTGCCGACAACGTGATGAGCTTAATCGAGGGGGGTGCGACACTTCAGTTCGGCATCGGCGGCATTCCAAACGAGATTGCCTCAAAACTGGCCGCTGGCCCACTTTCCGATTTCGGCATTCATTCGGAGATGATTTCCGACGGCTTTTTGAAGATGTTCGAGGCCGGAAAAATTTCGAACCGAAACAAGGGAATTTTTGAAAGCCAGTCGGTTTTTACCTTTGCCCTCGGTAGCCGGGCCCTCTACGATTTTTTGGACGAACGAAACGGAAAAAACAAACGCCAAGCGGTTTGTCTTCCGGTTACCATTGTCAACGACCCTTCAATCATCGCCAAAAACAAAAACATGGTGAGCATCAATTCCGGTTTGATGGTCGATTTTGCGGGGCAGGTCTGCTCCGAGGCGATCGGTCTCAAACAGTACAGCGGGGTCGGGGGACAGCTTCAGTTTGTTGAGGGGGCCTATAATGCCCCGAGCGGAAAAAGCATCATGTGCATCAAATCGACGGCGACGGTAAACGGCAAGCTCATTTCGAATATCGTCCCCACATTGCCTCCCGGAAGCATCATTTCAACCCCCCGCCATTTTACTCAATATGTCGTGACGGAATACGGAGTCGCCGATCTCTACGGCGTTTCCGACGAAAAACGGGGGGAGAAGCTGATCGCCGTGGCCCATCCCGATTTTAGGGATGAATTGATGGAACAATATCGGCAAATCAAAATAAAATATTATAAAAGTTAACCGCAAAAAAACCCCATTCGTGGAGAATGGAGGCTTCTGCTCCGCACCGTGGACGATGTTCGAACCAAGATTCAGCTTTCAAGTGGCCCCATTTTTATCCCTGAATTGGCGGCCTAAACCTTTAATTTCCCCTCAGACGGGGCCGCGTAGCGGTCACGTCCGCCGAAAGGCGGGACCTATTGGCCTGTATAGGGCCAGTTGTCTACAATATCGCCACACAGGGGCAAATTTTCACTAAAATGGCCTTTTTCACGACCGTGAAAATTAGCGGAAATCGTGAAAACATGGCCTGAATGTTCACGGATCGTGAACAAAGGGCAATATTGTGAACAAATAGTCGGGCCGCATGACAAAGTCACCCCACCCCTGCGCTCACTATATTTCACTTTTTCTTCCCCTTCTTTGGGGCCGGCGGCAGATTCTTGACCAACCTGTCAAAATCAGAAATGTAGTTTTGGTCCAGTGCTCTTGAGAATATTTCAAATTCTCTTTCAGCCAGTGCCGAGGCAATCTCGTGAGACACTTTGCCGGCATTTTGTAGTATTTCTCTCTCGTTAAATTGCAAAAAAGCATCGAGTTTTTTGACCCAATCTTGCATGGTCATGACCCGTCCGGCATTGGCTTGTAGCTCTGCAAAATCCAGATACATCGTGACGATACGGTTGAGGTGATCCAGCTCTGTTTCATCCAAATAATTCTTGGCGATGCCCACATCTGTTTTTCGGATATGACCCTTGGGAGCATTCTTCCATGTGGTCAGGCCCATATTCGACTTTTCGCTGTCCGCGCGTGAATG
>JACQOY010000103.1 GCA_016207765.1 Deltaproteobacteria bacterium
CCGAATTGTTAATTATGCGTAGGGGCAACCCCCCGTGGCCGTTAAACGGCCCCTCTTTAATGGGGTTGCCCTGCAAGGAGGGCGGACACAGGGGTCCGCCCCTACAAAATATTTTATGTTGAATTTCCTTCAAACCATAGAACCGCTGATTCTAGTGGTTCATTTTATCGTTTGTTTTTTTCTGATTGTGGTTATTCTGCTACAGGCCGGCAAGGGGGCGGATATTGGGGCGACCTTCGGGGCCGGAAGTTCGCAAAGTTTGTTTGGAGCGCGCGGAGCCGCGACGTTTCTTTCAAAGCTGACCACAGTGGGCGCAATGGTTTTCTTGCTTACCTCCATTTCGCTGGCGGGAATTCACAAGGGGCGTTCAAAGACCGGCGGTGGAAAGTCGGTGGTGGATACAATGCCGATTGAGGCGCCGGCGGCGTCGGCACCCGAAGCGGCGCCGACAACAGCTCCTGCGGCACCGGAAGCGGCTCCGGTGGAAAAACCGGCAACAGGAGAGAGTCAATAAGGCTGAAGCCGTGATGAGCCCAGGTGGTGGAACTGGTATACACGTACGTTTGAGGGGCGTATGCCGCAAGGCTTGCGGGTTCGAGTCCCGCCCTGGGCACATATTCTATTCCGGTTCGTGGCCTTCGGGGATGGTCAGTTCGTCTAAGTCGCGGATGGATGAATAGGGAATATAGCCGGCAGATTCGGCGCGGTCGTAGAAATCGTCGATTTTGTCCGGATCGGTCAGGTAGTCGATGGTCAGCACTGTTTTTCCGGCAGACACAAACCGGTCCAAAAGCGGGGTGATCTCCCCCGCATTGTCTGAGTCCAGTTCGTTGTCATTGTCCAAATCCCCAAAATAGAAGGTATCCTCGGCGCCGATGCCGTTGACGGCAGAGAGGTACTCGTCGGACAGCGATGAATCGTCGATAATGGCGGCGCCGTTCTGCGGGAAAATCAGAAAATCGGCATCGGACTCGCGCGCATAGTCGGCGAGGCGGATCACAAAATTCACCATGTCATCGGCCGCCGATTCCCTGTCCACGCCCGAATCTCCGCCGGGTCCGTAGTATTCGTAGGCGTCGATGATGTCGAAATAGGCGCCGTCAAAGCCGGCATCGACAACCCGGTCGATGTAGGATTCAATGACCTCCTGCCACGCCTCTTCCCAATAACGGACCTTGAAATTGCCCGGCCAGTCGGGATTTTCCTCGTCCACATAACCGGCATCCGCGTCGAAATAGTAACGATAGTCCTCCGCCTCTCCGATACTGATATAGGAAAGGACGATCATGCCGGAACTTTGAAGCGTTTCGATTTCATCGGCCGAAAACGCCTCTTCTTCCGATCCATCGCTGGAATAATCGATGACGGCCAGGTCAAAACCGCTTGTAGCCAGATCGTCCACATCGATATCCTGCAACCAATAAGCCCAGTTGTTCACCTCCGCCAGAAGGGTTGCCCCGTCTCCGCCGTCTCCGGAGCCGTCGTCGCCTGAGTCATCCGATGTGCCGGAGGAAGAACAGGCAAGGGAAAGAAAAATGAGGAAAAAAGAGATCGGCAGGAAAAATGGAGGCTTCATAATTTTGTATGTTTCGTTTTGTGGCGAAACACCACGAGTCACGTAATTTGCATGCACCACGCCACTGCAAATTACACAGCAAAGAGTAAATAATAATAGTATTATGGTTGGATGTCTAACGGTTTTGGCGACGCAAACTTGACTTGACCGGCGGGCCTGTATACTAAGGAAGAATCTGATGAGTTCTTCCAAAAAAATCACCCTCGGCCTTGTCCAGATGACTTGTGTCGGAAAGCCCTCGGCAAACCTTGAAAAGGCGGTGTTCCGCATCAGGGAAGCCGCCAAAAAAGGGGCGCAGATTGTTTCAGTCTCGGAGCTTTTTCTCTCGAAATATTTCTGTCAGGTGAACGACAAACGCTTTTTTTCTCTCGCCGAAACAATTCCCGGACCTGCCACCGAGGTTTTTTCAACACTGGCCAAAGCACTTAAGGTTGTGATTGTCGGTTCATTTTTCGAAAAAGAGGGGAAAGACCATTACAATACGGCGGTGGTTTTTGATGCCGACGGATCGCTTTTGGGAAAGTACCGAAAACTCCATATCCCGGATGATCCGGAGCATCATTACTCGGAGCTTTTCTATTTCAAGCCGGGTAACCTGGGACTGCCTGTTTTCAAAACCCGTTTTGCAACAATCGGCGTCTCGGTCTGCTGGGACCAGTGGTATCCCGAAAATGCGCGGATTTTGGCCGAAAAGGGGGCTCAAATTATCTTCTATCCCACCGCTATCGGCTGGCCGGTTGCCGAAAAAGGAAAGGAAGTGGCGAAAACGGAATTTGATGCATGGATTACCATCCAGCGCTCCCACGCCATCGCCAACGGTGTCTTTGTCGCCGCGGTCAACCGGACCGGGCTGGAAGAAAACCTCGATTTCTGGGGGGGATCCTTTGTCGCCGATCCGTTTGGCAAGATTTTGCAACAAGCGTCGCACGATCGGGAGGAAATTATTCTTGTTGATTGCGATCTCTCCCGCATTGAAGAGGTGCGGGAGTCGTGGCCGTTTCTGGATTGTCGGAGAATGAAAATTGCAGAACCGAAATGACCCCTGTAGGGGCGTATTGC
>JACQOY010000105.1 GCA_016207765.1 Deltaproteobacteria bacterium
GCCAAACACTCCCCAAAAAGATGGGGGAGGCACCCCCCCATCTTAAGGCCTCAAAGAGGGGAAAAGTCCTTTTTGTTGCATCACCCCCCAAATTTGATCATAATACACAAATTATCATGTCCGTTTTTGAAGAAATCCGTTGTTTTATCCAAAAAAAAATTTCCAACCCTGTTTCACTTTCCCTCTTGCTCGAACAGCTCGACAAAACCCGACGAATGATCGCCGACGGTTACTGGATCCCCGCCTTCGATCTGCCGGAACAAATCGGATTGAATCTCAATCAACCCCAACGAGAATCACGTCTCCTGACAAGAATTTGCGCCTTTATCTATTTGGGTGCGGATTTGCTGGACGATCTGCACGATGGAGAACTTCAGCTCCCGCAAAATATTTCAACCGCGGAGGTCACCCTCCTTTCCGCAACCCTTTTGACCGCCTTTCCCTCGATGACCCTTTCCGAATTGCACGTAAATGCGGAAACAAAAGTTAAAATGCAGGAAACCATCGCCCAATCCCTTCTGAAAATGAGCCTGGGGCAACAGCAGGATATTTCCACCGTGGCGCGGGAGGATATTTCTCTGGATGAGGTTAAACAATCAGTCATGGCCAAAAGCGGGGAAGAATTGGCCCTGTTTTGTTTGTTGGCGGCCCAATACTCCGAATTACCGTTGCCGCAACAAAAATATCATGAAAACTTCGGCCGCTTGTTGGGAACAGCCCTGCAAATGGCGTCGGACTACCACGATCTCATGTGGGCCCCTGTAAGTTGCGATTTAAAACGGGGCACCCGATCGCTCCCGATCGCCTTCTGTCTGGAAAAATTAAGGGCCAAGCCGCGACGGGAATTCATGAAACTTCTCGAAGAAGCCGCAGACAACGCAGAGAAGCTTCAACTATTCAGGCATTTTCTGGCCGATTCGGGGAGTCTCGATTATCTGGCCTTGTTGGTGGAGGATTGTTGTCTTGAGTCGCTCAAGATGCTGGAATTGTTGAATCTTGGAAAAGAAACGAAAATGCGCCTTAAAACCAGGATTGAATCGGTTTCCCTGCTTGCAACGCGAAAAGACCGGGCCGAAAGGCCCATGCTGTTTGGCATGTAGTCAAAAGGAGGCACCATGAAAACATTGTCACGATTGATCGATCTCTTTGAAAAAGACCCCCGGTTTCTCAAAGAGTGGAGAACAGACCCTGTTTTGGCGGTCAGGAACAGGAAAATACCCGAAGCGGGGAACAGGCAAATAACACGAATCATTGATGGACTCCGAAAAGAAACTCATTTGAAAAAGCAGATGAAATTGTTCGGCATGTAATACAACCCTTACAGGAGGTCGAAATGTTTGTTCATTCAATCTGGCATCGGTGGTGTTTGGCTCTTTTCTTTGGCTTTCTCATCCATTGTTCGGGCTCCTCGGGAGGAACCGACAGCGAAGACGAGGAAACGGAAACAGCCTCGGCGGATCTGGCCGTTTTTTTGGAATGGTCCGGCTCTGCGTGGGATTCTCTGGTTGCCATTGCGGAAGATGACGAAACATTGACTTTTCCGGTGGAATGCCCCGGTGGCGGCACAATGGATTCTGAGGGGGACGAGGTAACCATTAATGACTGCGTGGTCACTTCTGAAACGGGAACAACTTATTTGGGACGGGGCGCCTATACGCTCACCGAATCGGGATCACTGGTTACCCATGAATGGGATCAGGACCTGATCGTGGACGACGATGCAACCTTCTCGAGTACCGGTTCAGTCAGCTTTAACACGCTCGAAGACCTCATCGCCTTCGATTTTTCGGCCACTTTTTCAAGCGGCGTTTTTCGCCTGACCGGCACCGTAATCGATAACGGCAACGGCACCAGTGATTTGACTTTGTCGGTCCAGCAGGATGGCGAAGCGTGGCTTGATTGTTCCCTCGACAACCAGGCTCTTGACTCCCTGACCGACAGCCTCATTAACGCGGCCTGCGCGGACAATGAGGACGCCGCCTGCGATACGCTGGAATGTGGAAATGATTTTCAATGCCAGCTTTTTGCGGATGACGATCCGGATGATGAGTTCGAAACGGGCAATGTGGAATGCAGTGAGGGGTGCTGTGCAATAATCGAGGAGGTTGCCGACTGCCCGGAATCGAGTTCATGCACCGATGATTTTTCGTGTCAGCTTTTTGCCGACGACGACCCCGATGATGAATTCGAAACGGACAATGTGGAATGCGGGGACGATGGCTGTTGCGCCCTGATCGAATAACGGGGACCCCACAAATACCAATTGCCCCCCTCCGGCCGGTTTGTTAAGGGTTTCGGGTCATGCCCATTCACATTGCCCACAGTCCCGACTCCGATGATGCCTTCATGTTTTACGCCTTGGCGGCGGGAAAGATCGACCCGGAAGGATTGGAGTTTGTCCATGTCTTGAAAGACATCGAAACATTGAACCGCGAGGCGCTTAAAGGGACCTATGAAATCTCCGCCGTTTCCATCCACGCCTATGCCTTTCTTTCCGATAAATATGCCCTGCTGGGAAGCGGGGCCAGCATGGGGGAAAAATACGGGCCGATGGTTGTCGCCAAAGAAAATTTTTCCCTCTCCGACCTGAAGAAAAAGAAAATAGCCGTCCCCGGAACCTTGACCACCGCTTTTCTCGCCCTCCGCCTCGTCGAACCCGATTTTCAGTATGTGGTTGTCCCGTTCGACCGGATTCTCGATTTTGTCCGGGAGGGAAAAGCCGATGCCGGTCTGATCATTCACGAAGGGCAGTTGCAATACCAAAGCCTCGGGTTCAACCTAATTGTCGATCTCGGCGCCTGGTGGCACGAGCAAACCGGCCTCCCTCTTCCTTTGGGGGGAAATGCCGTCCGCCGCGATTTGGGAAACCAGATGATGAAAAAACTGGCCCGTCTGCAAAAAACGAGCATCGCCTACGGACTTTCGCACCGCGAAGATGCCCTCGCCCATGCCATGCAGTACGCCCGCGGGTTGTCAAAAGAGACCGCCGACCGGTTTGTCGGGATGTACGTCAACCAGCGAACGCTTGATTATGGAGAGGACGGCAAAGAGGCGGTCCTCAAAATCCTCGATTTGGCTCATCGGAAAAAAATTATCCCGCATCCCGTCCCTGTCGAATTCATCGATTGAAATCGGTCCCCTTTTCTTTTAAATTTGTGGGATAATCCGCGGCACCGAACAGATGCATTCTCGATTTTTCCTTTTCATCTTTCTTCTCCTTCTCGTGTCTCCGCTTGCCGTCGCAGGCAAAACCATTGTTCTCACCTCCGATATGGTTAAAAACAGTGCCCTGGAAAAAAACCTCGAGGTCCAGCTTGCCACGCTGGATGAAGAAATAGGCGAACAGGATCTCCCCGCCGCCAAATCAGTCTACGATATCACCCTTTCCGCCCGGGCAGTTCACCTTCGGGACAAATCGGAACGAAGCACCATTGTTTTCGGCACCGAAACCAACACCACCAATTACGATATCAGCCTCTCCCAAAAAACCCCGCTGGGAACCGAGCTGGGGCTTGGTTTCTCAAACCAGCGGGAGTCCACCGATTCGGCCTTCGCCACCGTCAATCCGTCGTTTGATTCGGAGGCATCGGTAACCTTCCGCCAACCGGTGGCTAAAAACGCCTTTGGTTTTGTCGATCGAAAAACCGTTCAACTGGTGAAAAAACAACTCGAGGCGCTTGATTACACCGTCAAGTCCCGCATCGAAACAACCGTTTACAGGACAATGACCGATTATTGGCTTTTCTACCGCGCCCATTACCTAAAGGGCCTGGCCGACGAGTCGCTGGCCAAAGCGCGCAAACTCTACGACACCAATGTGAAAAAAAAGGAAATGGGGCTGATTGAGCCTTCCGACCTCAATGCCTTTGCTGCCAATCACAATATTCAGCAAAATAACCAGTTGATCACGCAGGACCTTTTGAGTTCCGCAACCGAAACCATCCGGATGGACTTGAGCCTCTCTTCCGAAGAAAGCCCGAAACCGGGGCGTGAAAGTTTCGGGAAGAAAAAAGATGTCGCTCTGGGTGAGGCCCTTGGATTGGCTTTTGAGGGGCGTCCCGATTACCTCGCCCTCAAAAAAGAACTCGAGGCCTCGCACCTTAAAGTGGCCCTCAACAAAAACAGCCGCTGGCCGCAGGTGGATGTCGTCTCCTCACTTGCCCTAAACGGCATCGACGATGATTATGGACAGGCAGTCGAGGATATCAGCGATGGCCATCCCACTTGGTCGGTTGGGATGGAGTTTGCCTTCCCGCTTCAAAACCGGGCCGGCCGGGCGAACGCCAAAAAAAGCGCGCTGGAACAGGCGAAAAAAATTATCGAGCTGAAGAGGAAGGAACAGGAAATTACCCGGCAAGTAACCGAAAAGGTGGAACAGCTCCGGCATGCCAAAAAGCGCCTGACCGCCACCCGTCTGGCGCGCGAAAACCAGTATCAAAAAATGGCGGGGGAGATGCAGAAATACGAACAGGGACGATCCGACAGCGATACGGTCATCCGGTATCAAAATGATTACATTGAGGCCAAAAAACTGGCGCTGGATGCGGAGGTGAATTATGCGCTGACGGCGCTCGATTTGGATTTTGTGACGGGGAAAATTCTGGAATGAGTCAAAACAATTTATACTGCGCCGGTTCGGTGCGGAGGGACGGCACAAGCCTGGCACTCTTGTATTTTTCCCATTCGACGGCGATTTCCTTCTTGGTGTTCCCGATTTTCGAAAAGTAGTGGATTTTTCCGTTTTCAATTCCGTAGTCAAACACCTCCTTGGTCACCTTCACATCGTTGAGGCAATACTCTTTCAATTCTTTTATTTTCCCTTCGCGGTAAAACCGGATCGCATCGATGCCGTGTCCCGTTTTGCCGACACCCAAGGTGGCCGTCGCCACCGAATCGAGACCGATCCGGTGTCCCAATTTTTGTTGAAGGTCGAGCATGATGTCGAAGAGGGGGAGTTTTTTGGCGTCAATGGAAAGGTAGGGCTGTAAAACCGGCATGTCAAAGCCGATATGGTTGAAGCCGATAATCAACGAGGCGTTAATCAGCAGATTCTGCAGGGCCCCCGTCTCGCTCTCCTCATAGGTGCGATATTCCCGGGTGGCATAGTCGTAAACTCCAACAACCGTAATTTCCAACTGGTCGAGATGGTCGCGACCTCCCACTTCATCAAAAGTGCGTTTGGTTTCCAGATCGAGGACAAGTCTTGTATCCATGAGGCGTCTTCATGCCACACGTTTCAAAAAAATCAAAGGAAAATGGGGGGTTAAAGCCTCATCCATCTCTAGCCGCTTGCCGCCCCTTGAACATTTCAATCATTAAATCAAGAAGTTATGAAAAATAAAGGAATAACTTAATCTGGCATCTCTTTTGCTTTACGAGTAGAATATAAGGCAGGACGTTTTGCTGTGTAATTCCGCAAGGGCTTAGGTAGTGCGAATTATATGCAACTCGTGGTGTTTCGTCGCAGGACGAAACATACAAAATTATGAGTTTCATCAACATTTCACGAGGCCCCGGCCGGAGAATCCAGTTCGACTCCGAACCTCTCAAGGCTCCAAAGCCGAAAACCACCGAGAGTTCGCCCAGTGACTCGTTCAGACTGGCTCGAAATGATGCCGTATACCGCTATCAAAACATCATCAAACCGGCAGGCCCTTCGGACGACACCAGTTTGGCCGATCTGGATCAACTCCTCGGGCCAAAATCCGGAATAGCTTCACACAAATCCAATCGACGCGCGTGAACCCTTCCAAAAACCGTGTCATTGCCGTGATTCTCTCCCTGTTTGTCCTACCCGGATTCGGGCATGTTTATCTGGGAAAGAAGGTAAAAGGGTATTTGATTGGCGTTGTCGTCTGCCTGATTCTTCTGGCGCTTTTCATTCTCTTCGAACGCGAATTGTTGCATCAGGCCTCCCTTCTTAACGATCAGCGGATGATTCTCTCCTCGATCTTCGATCTTGCCGCACGGGCATGGCGGACACATCGGACCATTTTTCTCTCGGGATTAAGCCTTCTCGGCTTGATCTGGATCTTCGCCGCAGTGGATACGGCGCGGAAGGGGTAATAGCTGGACTTCCCCCGGTTATTGGGGCATATACTGATCCCCGCATGCCCAGGTGATACTCTTTGGCATGTGTCATGCAGGCAAGAGAGTCACTTTTATATGCGCTACGCAGTAGCATCCCTTGTGAATTTTTCATCCCTTGGCGTCTCGGCGCCTATTTTAGCGGTTTTGGACCGTCTTCATTTCAAGACACCAACCCCCATTCAACATCAATCGATCCCGGCCGGGCTGTTGGGCAAGGATATCATCGGCATTGCCCAGACCGGCACGGGAAAAACGCTCGCCTTTGGAATTCCGATGATCCAGCGCCTGCAGGCAATGCCGGGAAGCGGGTTGATCCTTCTTCCCACGCGCGAACTGGCCCAACAGGTGGATGAGGCGCTCCACAAAATTGGAAAAGGACTGGGAATGACCGCCGCCGTCGTAATCGGAGGGGAGTCGATGTACCGGCAGATTGACGCCCTTCAAAGACGTCCCCGCATTGTCATTGCCACGCCGGGGAGGCTGTTGGACCATCTTCAGCAGGGAACAGCCAGGATGGATGATGTGAGAGTATTGGTGCTCGACGAGGCCGACCGGATGCTCGACATGGGCTTTGCCCCGCAAATCAATCAGATCTTGAAAAGGCTCCCCCGCGACCGGCAAACCCTTCTTTATTCGGCAACCATGCCGGGGGCCATTGTCAACATCGCCACAGCACACATGAAACTTCCGGTACGGGTGGAAGTGGCCCCTGCCGGCACCGCCGCCGAAAACGTGGAACAAGAAATCATCATTGTCGGCAGGGAATCGAAACAGGCCCTTCTGGAATCGGTTTTGCACGAACATGCCGGCACGGCGCTGGTTTTTTCACGCACCAAACACGGAGCCAAAAAAATCTGCCGCAACTTGAACATCCGCGGATTCCACGCCGCGGAAATTCACGCCAACCGATCACAAAGCCAGCGCCGCCAAGCCATGGAAGGTTTCCGAAACGGACGATACCGGGTTCTGGTAGCCACTGATATCGCCGCGCGGGGCATTGACGTAAGCCACATTGAAACAGTCGTTAATTACGACCTCCCCGACAACTCGGAGGATTACGTTCACCGCATCGGCCGGACCGGACGCGCCGGACGGGAAGGGAGGGCCATCTCGTTCGCCACTCCCGACCAAAAAAGGGACATTCGCGACATTGAAAAGCTCATTCGGAAAACACTGAAAGTCACCTCACGGCATGGGTTGGCGACCACTCAGTCTCCCGGCCCGTCAACCAGACCCGTCCCCTTTGAAAGACCGGCCGATCCCCAACCTCGAAGAAGTTTCGGGTTTCGCACCTCCGGCCGGAGCCGAAGGCGGCAACGGGGTTATTAAGATTTCTTCATGTCAAAAATACAAAAAATTTTCACGACATTAAGCCGGGGAAAAGCCCGGACCTTAAGCATCGTTAACGGAGTTATCGGCAACACGTTCGAAAAGAAAAAAAGCGGCTTTGCCATTCAAATGGAGTTCTTCAGCGGAGAAAAGCAACTAAGTGGCAAGCCTCTTTTGTTGACAAAAACCGGGCTCACCCAAATAAAACTTCCCAAGACCGGCAGAATCTCCATTTTCATACATGGTAGTTGCGCCTCCCAGACAAGCTGGCATTTTAAAGACAACCCGTCAGTAAACTACGGCCGGCTTCTCCAAAAGGACGCCGGATTCACCCCTTTTTTCGTTCGATACAACTCGGGCCTGCACATATCCACCAACGGCAAACGCTTATCCAGCCTTCTGGAAAAACTGGTCGCCTGTTATCCAAAATCGGTGACTGACATTGTGCTGATCGGTCACAGCATGGGAGGGCTCATTTTTCGCAGTGCCTGCTATTACGGGGAAAAGGAGAAGAAAAAATGGGTTAAACTGACGAGAAAGATTTTTTACCTCGGCTCGCCCCACCTGGGGACCCATTTCGAAAAATTTGGAAAGCTCACCACCACCTTGCTGGATAAAATCCCCAGCCGCTATACCAAGTCGCTTGCAAGGTTTATCGATTTGCGAAGCGACGGCATCAAGGATATGAGACACGGATACATCATCGATGATGACTGGCAACATGACCATGCCGAAAAACTTTTTTACCTGCACCAGAACAGGACCCCGCTCCTCAAAAATGTCGATCACTATCAGATCTGCAGTACCCTTTCGAAAAAAGCGGATTCCAGGATGGGGCGGTTTTTCGGCGATGGCCTGGTTCATCCGGGGAGCGGCACCGGACAGGGGCTATTTTCGGGGAGCACCATCCCTTTTTTAAAAAATAACTGCAAAATCTTTCCCGGTCTTTCACATCACAACCTGCAGAAAAGCCGGCGTGTTTACAGGCAGATCAAGACGTGGTGTGAAGCTTGTTGAGAACTAAAGAGCCACCAGTCCCAAACCAAACAGAAAAATCAGAACCGTCATCAAGTGCTGATAGGCCGTCTGAGTCGAGGCCCTGAAAAGACGGTTGCCGAAAAGAAGAAAAACCGCCGCCGACAGTGCGGGAAACAGAAGCATGACCCAATCCCATTCAACCCGGCCGAAAATAGAAAGAAAAATGATCTGCACCAATGCCATGATGAGGTAGACACCGGCGATATTGGCGCGGATTGCTTCCTTTCGTTCGAAAAGGGCATTGGCCAGGACGGTCAAAAGGCCCCCTCCCATGTTGGTCAATCCGTGCACCAAACCCATGAGAACAAGGTAACCCTTGGTCTGTCTTTTAAGAAAAAAAGAAAGATAGGTTCGCACCTTTTGGGAAAGACGGATGGCGGCGTTGGCCAACAGGAGACAGCCGACGTAAAAACGGGCGTTATAGGCATGCCCGGCAACCACCACAAATGTCAGTCCCAAAACAATAAAGGGGACGCAATAAAGGGTCAGTTGCCGGTTTAACTCTTTAAGTTCCTTTTTTCCCTCCAGGGCCTGAAGCAGACTGACGGTAATCGAGCAGGGGAGGAGATAGCCCAGCACTGTCTGGAAAGGATAGCCGAGAAGGATAAGGGCCGGCGTGCCGAACACCAAAAGGCCGACGCCGAAAAGTGATTGAACAAGGGAGCAAACGGCAATAATGCCTGTCAGGATAAAAAAATCGGGCATAATACTTTACTTTGGAGAAGGGTGCCGGGAGAGGGAATCGAACCCTCACACCCTTGCGGGCTTCGGATTTTGAGTCCGACGCGTCTGCCAGTTCCGCCATCCCGGCCTTGTACGATGGACGCGGAAACGATAGGACGCGGGACAAATTTCTTCAATTGTTTTTTCATCCGCACTGTGGCTTCATCTATTTATGGGGGCTCGCGTCGCCCCCTCCACCCCGCGTTGCGGGGATGGAGCCTCCCCCTCACCGCCGCTTTGCGGCTGGTTATTTATGCTTTTAAAAATCGCCATTCCCCTTTATTCCCTTGTTTTGTTTCTGGCCGTGGCGGCCAAAAAGCGGATGGTCCAAAAAAAAATCGGGCGAAACCCTGTTTTGATTCAGCGGTCCAAATCGGCCGCCGAAACCTTTCTGCAACGGCTTGCCTTCTTTTTTTTCCCGCTCTGGTTGGGAGGAGCCAACCTCTTTGCCTTTCGTCCCGACCTCACCGATAAAATCCAGCACCTGCATTGGGCCCCCTCGGTGCGTTTGACAGGTCTTGTCCTCCTCATTGCCTCATGGTTTCTGTTCGTCACCGCCTTAGTCCATATGCGCGAGGCATGGCGCTTCGGCATCGATTGGGAGGGATCGATCGAACTGGTCGACCGGGGAATCTATCGTCATATTCGCCACCCCATATATACCTCGTTCAAACTGGCGCTGATCGCCACTCTGATTGTCTTCCCTAATTTCTATTTTCTCTGGATCAATACCGCCGCCTTCATCGGCTTTTCGATGATTGCGCTGATGGAAGAGGATTTTTTGAAGGGGCGTTTGGGGAAAAAATACGAGGATTACATGAAAAAAACCGGGCGGTTTTTTCCGAAAATTTTGTAACAGATCGGATGGTTCCCGCGATCCGCCGTTGGCGAACCTTGAAAGGTCGGAGGAAACTACCCGACATGTTACTAATTATGAAACTTGTGATGCGTATCGTGGAGGGTGTTTTCGATGCGATCGAGTTCGTCGGCCAGATCGGCATTGGCGTCGCTGTAATATTCGAGTTCTTCTTCGGTGCGGAGGATGACAACCTCATATTTTTCTTTGGGGAGGTGAAACAGGGGGGGGATATCGTTTTGGGCGCGAAGGCGATGACGTTGCGGGTGCGGTAAAAAACTTCCACCACAACTCAAGATGGGGGTCGTTCCCTGCACAACGGTCGCCGGACTTGCCATTGCACCATTTGCCGCCGAGGGAACCACTTTACCGCAAAGAGTCTCTCTCCAACGTGTCATAATCGGCTCCTCCCCAATTTATTAAGCAATATGCATGCCAAGAGAGACCAAAAAAATGAATTAATAATCTACAGATAATTCAATATGATAAAAAATTTCGCCAAACCAATAATTATAACGCAAAGCAGAATAACGACAAGATTATGGCTCTTGTCTGTCAACAAATTGACGAGATCGTGGTTTTTTCTCATTTTGATTTTCTCACTTTGTGGGACCGGCATAAGGGCTTTTGCCGGCGAAACGACGCTCGTTTTCGGCGGCGATGTGATGTTGGGGCGGCTGATGAACAGGGCCAAAAGCCCTTTGGTATGGGGAAACCTGCGGAGTGTTTTGAACGGGGCCGATCTCACGTTGGTGAATCAGGAATTCGCGATCACCTCTTTTAAAAAGGAATGGGGAAAAAAGGCCTTTTATTTTCGGGCTGATCCCGGAGTCACATCGATTTTTAAATCGGCCGGGATCGATTACGTTTCGCTCGCCAACAATCACATTCTCGATTACGGGCCTGTCGGGCTTGAAAACTCCCTCAAATTTTTGAAGCGGGCGGACATTGCCCATGCGGGGGCGGGGGAAAATGAGACAGCCGCGAGAGAACCGGCGCGGCTGACGGCGGGTTCGTTAAACATCGCCGTCATTTCCATCACCGATAACGAACCGGGATGGAGGGCCGGAGAAAAATCCCCCGGCATCTTTTATCTGCCGATTCAGCCAAGTAGCGTCTCAACTATTCGAGCAATTTCGGCCGACGCCCGAAAGAAGGGAGCTTCCTTTGTCATCCTGTCGGCCCATTGGGGGGGGAACTGGGTGACACACCCCTCCCCCACGTTCCGTCAGTTTGCGCATGCAGTCATTGATGCGGGGGTTGATTTGATTCACGGACACAGCGGGCACATTGTTCAAGGAATAGAAATCTACAAAGGGAAGCCGATCTTCTACAACATGGGGGATGTCATCGACGACTATGCCGTTGATCCGGCAAAGAGAAACGACCTGGCCTATCTGGCACGCGTGACTCTGGTTGGGGAAAAGGTGGTTCAGATTGAGGCGATTCCTACGGTGATCGAGAAATTTCAGGTCAACCGGGCGACGGGAGAGAATGCGGACTGGGTGCTTGAGAGTCTGCGGAAGATGTCGGCGGAGATGGGGACTCAGGTCAAGCGTGAAGGAAATCAACTGAAAATCAGTCTCCATTAGCCGCGTAGCGCCGGGAAAAAGAAGGTTTATTTTTAGACAGGTTATGCAATAATGAAAACATGCGGCTCCACGAATATATCAAGGAAACCTACAGCGAGTATGGCATTGATCGCAC
>JACQOY010000108.1 GCA_016207765.1 Deltaproteobacteria bacterium
GTCCTGGCCGACGAGACCCGTCCTTTCCTGCAAGGGGCCCGCCTCACGGCGTGGGAGCTTTCCAAAAACAACATCCCGGTCACTATCATCACCGACAATATGGCAGGCTGGATGATGAAGAAGGGGGAAGTTTCCAAAGTCATCGTCGGCGCTGACCGCATCGCCGCCAATGGGGATGTGGCCAACAAGATCGGCACCTACTCGCTGGCCATTGTGGCCCAAAAACATGACATCCCCTTTTATGTCGCCGCCCCCCTTTCGACAATCGACATGTCAATCGACTCGGGGGAAAAAATCCCCATCGAGGAACGTCCGGCCCGCGAAGTGACCCACCTGCAGGACAAGCCGGTCGCCCCCATCGGCGTGCCGGTGAAAAACCCCGCCTTCGATGTGACGCCCAACGAGCTGGTAACGGCGATCATTACCGAAAAAGGAATCGCCCGATCCCCCTACAAGGAAAGCCTGGCCCGATTATTTCAGGGTTGAAATGGTCCGACGTTAATGATTTATTAAACACGTAGGGGCGCACAGCTGTGCGCCCTTACATTATTATGGCAAAGGTTCAAAAAGTCGCAAAAATCTGGCTCGATGGCAAATTCGTTCCGTGGGATGAGGCCAACGTCCATATCCTCACGCACACGCTTCATTACGGCCTCGGTGTCTTTGAAGGAATCCGCGCCTACAAGACCGCCTCCGGCAAAACCGCCGTTTTCCGGCTGAAAGACCACATCAACCGGCTGTTCGATTCCGCAAAAATCAGCCTCATCACCATTCCTTACAAGCAGGAAGAAATTATCGAGGCCTCTAAAGAGCTCTTTCGCGTCAACAAGCTCCCCGAAGGGTATCTGCGCCCGATCGTTTTTATCGGCGACGGCGAAATGGGGCTTTATGCCATCGACAATCCCATTCGTGTTGCGCTTGTCGCATGGCCGTGGGGGACTTATCTGGGTGAAGAAGGGGTGAAAAACGGCATCCGCGCCAAGGTTTCCAGCTACACACGGCTCACCGTCAACACGCTGATGACCAAGTCAAAAACCTGCGGAAACTATATCAACTCGATCCTCGCAAAACGGGAGGCCCTTAAAGGGGGCTACGAAGAGGCGATCATGCTCGATCACGAGGGATATATCTCCGAGGCGAGCGGCGAAAATATTTTTGTCGCCAAGCAGGGGGTGGTTGCCACGCCGTCGATCGGCTCGTCCATCCTCAAGGGGATCACGCGCGATTGCGTGATCCGGATCCTGGAAGCGAATAAAATACCGGTCCGGGAAGACCGCATCACGCGCGATTCGGCCTATGTCGCCGACGAAATCTTTTTGTCCGGAACCGCCGCGGAAATCACGCCAATTCGCGAGTTGGACGACCGCACCATCGGCGCGGGGAAACCGGGGCCGATTACGCAGATGATCCAGAAAACCTATTTCGATATCGTCCGCGGAAAGGACAAAAAGCACGAGGACTGGCTGGATTACGTGTGACCCGTAGGGGCGTATTGCCACGAAGTGGTCCCTCCTTGGGGCAATACGCCCCTACAACCAACACCCGATCACAAACAAAATAATCCCCCCCTGCACCCCGGCCACAACATCGTCCCCGACAACCCCCAAACCTCCGCGCATATTATCCTGAACCCACCGCGCCGGAAAGAGCTTGATGATGTCAAAAAATCGGAAGAGAACAAAACCGACAACGAGATTGGTGAGGGTAAAGGGAATGAAAAGATAGGTGATCAACTGCCCCGCCACCTCGTCGATCACAATTGTTTGGGCGTCTTTTTTGCCGAACACCTTCTCGGCCTGATGGGCGATGACAATCGCGACCAGCGTCACCAGAACCGCCAGACCGACCAGATAGCCCTTCGGCTGATTCCTCAAAAGAGTAAACAGGAGAACACCAAGGAGACTCCCGCAGGTGCCGGGCATGAGCGGTGAGTAACCAAGACCAAAACCGGTGGCGAGAATTTTAATGGGAAGATTTTTCACGAATTGGAATTACACAACCACATCGGAAGGAAAAATGGAAGATTCAATCACATCCGCATCCACAATTTCCTCTTCGGCAACGGCTTCACCGGCATCGGCAAGGGCGTGAATATTTTCAACGGAGCGGTCACGCCCTTCATCGTTGGAGTCAAAGCCCTTGTCGCCGCTTCCGGGCACGTCATTCAGCGGGGAGTCAAGATTGGAGGCGACTGCGCCCAATTCACCATCGGTTGCCGCCGAATCTTTGCGGCTCACGGTTGCCGCCGCCGCCGATGGAACCGGAACAAAACCGGCATCTTGAACGCCGTCACGGGCATCAAATTCGGCGATCCGTTCGGCATCGGTTGGCCCACCGGCTGTGGCAACCAATGACGGAATCCCTGTGGAGGCCGATTTTTCCGTCTTTGCTCCGGCATGAGCAACTTCGACTTCCTGTTTTTCTTCAACCGAGACCCGGCCAATAGAAACTTTTTCGGCAACTCCATTTAGTTCCGACGTTTTGCCTTGATCCGCCACGGCAATTGTTTCGCCCGCCGCCGCAGGCCAATTGATCTTCTGACGCGGGTTGAGTGTCGCATTTTCCGGACGAGTCGATTCGGATGCGGATAGAGCTTGACCGGCCGCCAATGGAACACCGCTTAACAAAGGAGACGTTTCAGCATATTCAACGCTGACGGCAAATCTTTCATCTTCACTCACGGAGGTGACATCGGCCTGCTTGGTGGTTGTTTGAACCGCCACAGCCTTTTTGGATGATTCATCCTCTTCCGATTTCGTTTCTTCCGTCACGACAACCGCTTCTTCTTTTTTCACTTCGACCTGAGCTGTTTGAGTTTGAGTAACAACAACCGTTTCTTCAACCGGAGCCGTCACAACGGGAGAGGCAATATCTTCTTCAACGACAGCATCGGTTGAAACAACTTCCTCTCCCTCATCGGCAATACTGTAATCATAACCGGAACTCCATGAGGCGGTCTCCTCTTCAACAACCACCGGCGCGGACGCGGGAGTGGACGTTGATTGGGGGGCCGGAGTCGTTTCGATTATTTCTTTGACGGTAGCGACCGGAACAATTGGTTCGGTCGCAGGAATCTGAGGCTCGTCCCTCAACCAGGCCACCAACTCATCGCCACCAATGGCTTCAATGACTGAGTCTTCAATCGAATTTAAAAGTTTTTGAATCGGTTGAGGAAGAATCTCCTTGGCCGAGGCCACCAAACTTTGCACCGCCGCTACTTCTTCCGGATATTTTTCGACGGCGTAACTGACGGCATCGACCAGCATTTGAGTTGTATCGGTATCGGCAATGTAGTTGTAGGCGGAAACAAGCGCCACAGTCTCTTCCGGAAAATATTCAGAGGCTACTTCAACCGCATCGACGGCCATTTCCTCCACCGGAGTTTCAATCACATACTTGGCCACTTGTTGGACGGCGGGCGATGTGGCCGTTTCATAAGCAATGACGGCCGGCGCCGTTGCCGGATTCAATTTCAGCGCCGTATAGGCTGTATCGGAAGCAATCTCGGTCAAAGAATGGGTGTTCCAGTAAGTCTCGGCATCGGTGTAGACGGCGGTGGCATGTTTGTAGGCACTGTCGGCATACGACGCAGTGGTTTTTTGCAGGGATGTCCACGTATCCGAAAGGATGGAGAAAGAATCGGTCGAAGATGAATCGCTCTCCTCCAACAATTCATCGTCAGGGAGATCGTCGGGGAGATCTTCGCAGACCTGATCGTCGATCAGATAGAGATCTGAATCTTGAATCGGCTGACTTGTTGAAAAATCTTCGGCCATAATATTAACAGTCTGGCCCCCTCCGGGGACAAGAGCCTGTAAACTCCTTCGTCATTAACAGGCTCTAGTTCTACCTCTATTTATCGGCAAAATCCAGAATTTGTTGCGTCCTTTTTTGGACCCTTCCTCCTGTAACACGGTGCGTCAAAATAGGCAAACCAAAAAAGCCAAATCCTCCTCGGTATTTACAAGCAATTTCGGGGCCAAAAACCGGTAAAAAATAATGGGATAATAATTTGAAATGATTGACTATTTTTACCGACTCCGCCACAAAAAAATAAAAAAGGGGGGATGGAGGCATCATTGAACATCGGATACCCCATTTTACGGGGAATCTTCCCCCCAAGAAAAACTTGCCCCCATCCGACTCTGCGGATACATTCTCATCATGCAATCCCGAACCTTTGGCCGGACCGGCCAAAAAATCTCCGAAATTGGCCACGGCACCTGGACGATGGGGAGCATGTGGGGGCCGCGGGACGACAAGGCCGCGCTCGATTCGCTGATCCGTTCGTTGGAGTTGGGGGTCACCTTCATCGACACCGCCTGGGTCTACGGTAACGGGCATAGTGAGGAGCTGATCGCCGCCGCCTTCAAGCGGACAAGAAAAAAAGTCTTTGTTGCCACGAAAGTGCCCCCAAAAAACTTCGGCTGGCCGGCGCGGCATCGTGTGCCGGTCGAAGAAACCTTTCCCCCCGATCATGTCATCAATTACACCGAAAAAAGTTTGAAAAACCTGCGCACTGATTGCGTCGATCTCCAGCAACTCCATGTCTGGTCGGATAATTGGCTGGAACAGCCGATTTGGCTTGAAGCGGTTGAAAAATTAAAGAAAGAAGGAAAGATCCGTTATTTCGGCGTTTCCATCAACGACCATGAACCCAACTCGGCCCTTAAAATCGTCGCCTCGGGCTTGATCGACAGCGTGCAGGTCATCTATAATATCTTTGATCAAACCCCCGAAGAAAAACTCTTCCCCCTTTGCCAAAAACACAATGTGGCGGTGATCGCCCGCGTTCCATTCGACGAAGGATCGCTCACCGGAACATTGACGCCTGATATGCAATTCCACAAGGAAGACTGGCGCAAAAAATATTTTACCCCCGACCGATTGAAGGAAACCTGCGCCCGAGTCGAAAAACTGAAATTCCTGATTCGCGGAGAGGTTAAAACCCTTCCCCAAGCCGCCCTTAAATACTGTCTTTCGCATCCGGCGGTATCGACAGTCATTCCGGGAATGCGCACCATCGCCCATGTGGAAGATGACTGCGCGGCCTCAGACGGTAAACTGCTGACAGCCGGCGAACTGGCCGAGCTGAAAAAACACGCCTGGCCGAGGAATTTTTATCCAACGTATGGATAGGAGTTCCTCCCCTTTGTAAGGGGAGGTCGGGTGGGGTAGAGAGCCGCGAAGATTCTCTACCTCCCCCAACCCCTCCTTACAAAGGAGGGGAAAATCACGATGCCCCCAATATTAGGCGCCCACATGTCGCGTGCCGGCGGCGTTTTCCTTGCGCCCGAACGCGGAAAAAAGGTCGGATGCGAAATCATCCAGCTCTTCACCAAAAATTCAAACCAGTGGAACGATCCCGTTCTCTCGAAAGAAACGGCTGAAAAATTCAAAGAGGAAATGAAGGCCAACGGCATCAAGACCGCCTTTGCCCACGATTCGTATCTCATCAATCTCGGCTCCCCCAACGAAACGCTCTACGGCCGCTCGCTGAATGCCTTTATTGAGGAACATAAGCGGGCCGAGGCTTTAGGCCTGATGGGCGTTGTCTTTCATCCGGGGGCCCACGTGGGAAGCGGCGAGGAGGCGGCGATCGGAAAAATCGCCGAGGCCATCAACAAAACGCACGAAAAAACGCACGGGCTCAAGGTTCTGACCCTTTTGGAAAACGCCGCCGGACAGGGAAGCACCATCGGCTATCGATTTGAGCATCTGGCCTCCATTATGGAAAAGGTGAAGGATCAAAAACGGATCGGCGTCTGTTTTGACACCCAGCACGCCTTTGCGGCGGGGTACGATTTGCGGACCGAGGAGAGCTACGCAAAAGTATGGGAAGAGTTCGACCGGATTGTGGGGATCAAATGGCTCCGCGCCTTTCACCTGAACGATTCGAAAAAAGAGCTGGGAGTAAGGGTGGACCGTCACGAAAATATCGGCAAAGGGCTCTTAGGCCTTACCTTCTTTAAATGTCTGATGAACGACAGCCGTTTCGAAAATATTCCAATGTCGCTGGAAACACCCAAAAGCGAGGACTGTCACGAGGACAAAGAGGCGCTGGATTTGTTGCGGTCGTTGTAGGGGATAACAAAGAAAGTCCCTTTGTCTTCGCAATTTTCGTAAGCCGCTTAAGAGTTGACTTGTCTCGCCGGCAGATGTGGCTGGCGGGAACGAAAATTGCTCTGTCAAAAGGACTTTCTTTGTTTTTCTGTTATCTATCTTTGCCGTGTCTCCGCCATCTTGCGGATTTTTCTCTTCTCAAAAAAATTCTTCAACTCATCTTCATCACACGCGCACGGCTCAAACCGTTTTCCCTTAACCAACTGGGTCTCCACAAAGTCGGCCACCTTGTCTTTGGATAAACCGGAATACCAGATTCCTTCCGGATAAACGGCGAGATTCGGCCCCCTCTCACACAAATCAAAACAGCCGCACGGCACCGCCTTCATGTCAAACTGCAGGTTGCGGCGGACCAATTCTTCCTTGAGTACGGCCAGGGTCTCCTTGGACCCACGGCGGACACAGGAGGATTTTCCCTCGTCTTTGTCGGCCGTGCAGACAAAAATTCGATACTTAAAGGGTTCCATCAGAAACCACCTTATTAAACCGATCCTTTTCTGTCTACTCCCTTCATGGCGGCTTGACCTTCCCCAAAAATTACCTTAGAGCTTTCCTATTATGTCTCTCTCTTTTGACGCCGAAACCATCTGGCAAAACAACGGCATTTCCGAGGCAGAAGCCCTTGACATACTGAAACGCACCAAAGACGATTATTTCACTTCGGTCATGCCGGTGGCCAAGGCACTCAGGGAAAAGGCCTTCGGGAATAAAATCAGCTTTTGTTCCATCACCAATGCCAAAAGCGGAGCCTGTGTGGAAGACTGCAAATTCTGCGCGCAATCGAACTCCTATAAAGGGACATTGGCCCCTGTTTACGGCCTTAAATCAGCCGACCAGATCGTCTCCGAGGCCAAAGAGGCCTCTGCCTCCGGCGCCACCGAGTTTTCCATCGTCACCAGCGGACGCGGAATGACAAAAAAACGCGAACTCGACACGCTGGTTTCCGCGCTGGAACGCATCCACCAGGAAACGGATATGGAATCGTGCGCCTCGCTGGGGCTCATGAGCTATGACGATCTGAAACGTTTGCGCGATGCCGGAATGACCAATTTCCACCACAACATCGAAACGGCCCGTTCGTATTTTCCGAACATCGTCACCACGCACACCTTTGACGAAGAGGTGGAAAGCTTGAAAAACGCACGAAAGCTGGGCTTTCAAATCTGTTCCGGCGGCATTCTGGGGATGGGGGAGTCGTTGGCGCAAAGGGTGGAATTCGCCTTTGACTTGAAGGAAATCGATCCCGACTCAATCCCGCTTAATTTTTTGAATCCGCGCCCCGGAACCCCTTTGGCCGATTTAAACGACCTGACCCCGCTTGATTGTTTAAAGCTTATCTCGATGATCCGCCTTGTTTTGCCCCGCAAGGAACTTTTTGTCTGCGGGGGGCGCGAGTTGAACATGAAGGATGAACAGGAAAAGATGTTCGACGCCGGGGCGTCGGGGACGATGCTTGGAAATTATCTCACCACCCAAGGGCGGGCGGCGGACGACGACATCAACATGATCCGCTCGCTGGGGCTGGAAGTGGTCTCCCCCCACCGCACGGCTTGAATCCGACAATACCACTCTTCCTGATACGGGTTGGAAACAGCAGGGCAGTTGTCGTGTCGGTTCCCACCGCCTCCGCGGCGGTGTGTCGCTTGTGCATCATTGTCGTCTCAAGATGTTTTTTCAGGTCCAGAGCCCCGTGGAAGATTCCCAAAATATCAATGTCTTTATCCCGATTGACTTGATAAACAATCCGGTAATGCCCATAGAGAAGGACCCGGATTTGTTTTGATGAGGCGGCGCCCAGACGATAGCCGCTCTCAGGAAAATCACGAAGACGCTCGATTTTTTCAATCATTCCCTTGGCGATTTTTTGGGCCACCAAGGGCTTGTCTTTGGCGATGTAGTCGCGAACATTCTTGAGCCAGTCAAAGGCTTCCTGCGACCATCTTATTTTCCCCACGATTCAATCTCCTTCAAAACCTCCTCGTGAGGAAC
>JACQOY010000109.1 GCA_016207765.1 Deltaproteobacteria bacterium
CATTAAGTACAATGGAGGAAGTACCCTTAAACTCGTTTAGCTCGCAGGCAAAGGCAAGATCAATAGGATGGTTCATCAGATTCAGCCGAGAGGCCTGTCCAAAGGCAATGGCATTTACGTCTCGTTTCTCCCGGGTCGCGGTAAATTTGAGGTGTTTTTCGCCGACAATGCGATGAAACCGCGGTTGGACGCCACGCAGACAAAACAGGGGGGCCGGATTTCCCTGACCGTGCGGTTCGAGCAGGGAAAGTTCATCCAGCAATGCAAGGTTGATCTCGGCAAGGGAAAGTTCGGCATCGACGGGGAGGCGCGGCCGGAGATCCTTGTCCCCGATTTCTTTGCGCACCTTTTTTTCAAAGGCTTCGCGGAAGGCATCGAGCTTTTGCGCCTCAAGCGTCAAACCGGCCGCCGCTTTGTGCCCGCCGCATTTGATGAGATGTTCGCTACAGGCGCGCAGGGCTTCAACCAGATTCAATCCGCCGTACGACCTGGCGGAGCCCTTTAAAACACCGCCGTCGTTTCCAAGAATCACCACCGGCCGGGAATATTTTTCCACCAGCCGTGAGGCGACAATACCGATGACTCCGGGATGCCAGTTTTCCCGGTAAAGAACATGGCCCATCCGGTTTGATGCCTCCTTGTCGGCCTCCAGCATGTCGACCGCCTCTTTCAAAATATCTTTTTCGACATTCTGTCTCTGTTGATTGGCCGCATTGAGTTCCTGCGCCAGTGATCTCGCCTCGGAAAGATCCCGTGAAACAAAAAGGCGAACCCCCATGGAGGCATCTGAGATCCGTCCGCAGGCATTGACCCGCGGGCCGAGGCGAAAACCAAGATCGGTTGTCGTCAACGCCCCCTCGAGGCCGCACGCTTCTTTCAAGGCAATAAAAGCAGGACGGGTGGAGCGGCTCAATTCTTCCAGGCCGATCTTGACAAAAATACGGTTGATCCCGACAAGAGGCACCACGTCGGCAACGGTGGCCAGGGAGACAAAATCCAAAAACTGCCGCATGTTCGGTTCCAAACGGGTTTCACCAAAATAACCGTCATCCCTCAAGCGCTGTCTCAAGCCCAAAGCGAGGTTGAACGCCACACCGGTGCCGCAGATTTCCTTGGCCGGATAAGGGCAATCGGGTCTTTGGGGATTGATCACGGCGGAAGCCTTCGGCAACACTTCCGGGCATTCGTGATGGTCGGTAATAATCAGATCGATTCCCAACTCGCGGGCCACCTCCGCCTCATAGACCGCCGAAATTCCATTATCGACCGTAATGATCAATTGAGCCCCTTCGCTTTTAAGTTTTTTGAGGGCTTCCGGGTTGAGTGAATACCCTTCGCGCAGACGATTGGGGACATAAAAATCAACCGGGACTTCAAGGGCCCGGAAAAAAAGAATCAGAAGAGAAGTTCCGGAGGTGCCGTCCACATCGTAATCGCCGTAAATGATGATCTTTTCTTTTTTGGCGATGGCGGACACAAGACGGGAGACCGCTTTATCCATGTCCCGCATCAGACAAGGATTGGGAATGTCTTTTAGCGATGGAAAAAGAAAAGTCCGGGCCCGGTCGGGCTCATCATAGCCGCGATTAACCAGGAGACGCGCCATAAGGGGGGAGAGTTTAAGTTGTTGTTCAAGTTGTTTCTGCTTATCGGGAAAAAGAGGTTTGAACGTCCATTCTTTCATTCTATCTTTTGCCGATTCCGCGAACGAGCCCCCGGTGCGGAAAAAAGCGGTTGAATGCGAGATAGACAGGCGATGCGATAAAAATCGTCGAGTAACTGCCGACAATGGCCCCAACGATCATGAAAAAGGCGAAATCGTGGATGACGCCGCCGCCGAAAAGAAAAAGGACGATCATCGCAAAAAGGACGGTCAGCGAGGTGATAATGGTCCGGCTGAGCGTTTCGTTGACCGACTGGTTGATAAGATCGGCCAGAGGGAGCGAGGACGGGAGCTTCTTCAAATTCTCGCGGATCCGGTCGAAGATGATCACGGTGTCGTTGACCGAATAACCGATCAGCGTAAGAACCGCCGCCAGAATGGGAAGATTGAACTCTTTGCCGAAAAAAACAAAAAAACCGAGGCTGATGATGACATCGTGAAGAAGGGCCACAATGGCCCCCGGTGCAAAAAGAAAATCAAAACGCCAGCCGATATAGACAAGCATCAAAAGCCAGGTAAGCCCCATGGCGAAGAATCCGCGTTTCCGGAGATCGGCTCCCACCTTGGCTCCCACACTCTCTTCGGACAACAGTGTAAATCCGTCGGCCCCCAACTCCCCGGTCAGTTTGCCGGTTATCTCCTTCACTATATCGCGTTCCTCCTGTTGTTTGATCTTGATCAGGAAGCTGTTATCACTTTCGTCACCGAAGCGGACAACCTGCACATCGCCCACGCCGAGCGATTCGATAAGACTGCGGATTTTTCCGTCGCTGGTCGGTTGCTTGAACTGATAGACCAGTTTGATCCCCCCCTTGAAATCGACGCCGAGATTCAAACCACGTTCGATCATGAAATAGAGGCTTAAGGCCCCCAGGACAAGGGAGATCGAAATAAATTGCCATTTCAGTTTCATGAACGGAAAACCCCTCTTTTCCGTCATCACGACAGGCGCATTGTTGTTTGTTTTTTGAGCCATGGTCTTCAGATGATGATCCGATTCACCTTTCTCTTGTAGATGAAGTAATCGTACACAACCCGGGTAACCACCACCGCCGTCACCAGCGTGGTGACAATGCCGATCATCAGCGTTGTCGCAAAACCTTTGATGGGGCCGGTGCCGAACTGATAGAGAACAATGCCGGCGATCAGGGTGGTGATGTTCCCGTCGATTATGGCCGACATGGCATTGCCATAGCCGCTCTCGACAATCGATTTGGCGGTTTTGCCGAGCCTTTTTTCCTCGCGCATTCTTTCAAAAATAATGACGTTGGCGTCAACCGCCATCCCCATGGTAAGCACAATTCCGGCGATACCGGGAAGGGTGAGCGATGCCTGCAACAACGCAAGAACGGCAAAAATAAACAAAACGTTGAGAATAAGCACCAGATTCGCCAGCAATCCCCCCAATTTGTAATAACCGAGCATGAACAGAAAAATAACGGCGCAGGCAAAAAGCATGGAATTAATCCCGCTCTTGATCGAGTCGGCGCCCAACGAGGGGCCGATCAGCGTTTTTGTCGCGATGGTAAGCGAAGCCGGGAGCGCCCCTTCGCGCAGGAGAAGCGCCAGATCCTCCGCTTCGGCCAGAAGGCTCTGGTAGCTTCCGTAACCAAGTGTAATCTGCGCCTGGCCGCTCAAGATGGCGTCTTTGATAACCGGAGCGGTGGAAACAACGCCGTCTAAGACAATGGCCATTCTTTTTCCAACATTGACTTTGGTCACATCCCCGAAATTTTTCGTGCCGATTTTGTTGAACGAAAGATTGACGTGCGGCTCGTTTTGCTGAATTCCCACCTGGGCGGCGCGAAGCATGTCGCCGGTCACATCGGCCCGCTTTTTGAGAAGATAGGGAATACCGTTTACAACCTCCTTGGTGATCGGGTCACGGCTCAGCTCAAAAAGAATCTCGTCATCTTCCGGAATTTTCCCCTTCAACGCCTGGTTCAACGAATCGACAATCTCCTTGGAATAACCATCGGCAATCTTGTTTTTTTCGCGCGTCTCCTGGATCAGGGTATTCAGGGCCGCCTCATCCATCGAATCGTCCACCATCCGGAATTCCAACAGCCCCGTCTTGCGGATGATGTCGATCACGCGGTCGGGGTCCTTCACCCCCGGAATTTCGACAATAATCCGGTCTTCCCCCTGAAGCTGAATCCCCGCCTCGGCCACTCCGTAACGGTCAACACGGTTACGCACCGCCTCGATGGCCTGTTTGAGGGTCATCTCGCGCAGATGCCCGGCATATTCCGGGGTTAATTGCAGAATCGTATAATCGGAGGAAGATAGCGGTGTCAGTTGCGCGCCGAAAGGCCCCCCCCTGATTTTTTCCAGAACCGCCTCGTGACTCCCCGGTTCGCGCAGGACAACACGAAGCACATCGTCAGCCCCTCCCCGTTCCACATCGGCAAAGGGAACATTCCGCTCCTTGAGAAAAGACGAAACCTCCGCCAAAAGATCGGCCAGAGCGGCCCCCTGGGAGATTCGAAAATTAATTTCGGTGGGAGCCGCCAGGGAATCAAGCACATCGCCGAAATTCTCGCGCAATTGGCCTGAAAATGGGCTTCGGCGGTCGGCGGGAAGAAAAACACGCACCCGGTTTGTCTGGTTCACCCGTTCCAGTTTCAGCCCGGGGAATTCTTTGGCATCGGTTATCCGCTCGATTTCGGAAGTAAGAACATCAACCCGGTTTTTGACCGCTTCTTCCAGATTCACCTCCATTTCGAGGTAAAGCCCCCCCCTTAAATCGAGGCCAAGATTGATTCCTTTTTTGGGAAAATAGCGGGCAATGGTCGACGCGCCAAATTCGGCGTCATCGCCGGCAGGTCCAAAGCGAAAGAGGGTGGGGGCAAGAATGTAGAAGGAAGCCGCTACGGCCAAAATAATACCGATGACTTTCCATTTGGTGTATTCGGACATGATTATTTGCCTACTTCTTTACCATCTGGGTTTCGGACGTGTTCCGCACCACGTTCACCTGCGACCGGTCGAGCTTGATCGTAACATTGTTGGCGACCTGAAGCATGACGAAAGTATCGGCAAGATCGGTGATTTTTCCGTAGATACCGCCGTTAGTGACGACATCATCCCCTCTTTTCAGCTCCGCGATCATTTTCTGCTTGAGCTTCTGCTGTTTCTGCTGGGGGCGAAAAATCAGAAAATAAAAAATGATGAAGATGAGGATGAGCGGCAAAAACATGCCGAAAACCCCCCCCTGCGACGGAGGAGTTCCCCCGGCGGGAGCCTGATCCTGAGCGTAAACGGTGGAGATAAAATTCATTTGGACACCTCAATTTGACTGAAAAAATTGTTTTTGAATTCCGGAAAGCGATCGTTTTGAATCGCAAGCCGCACCTCCCCTAACAGATTCAAAAAATAATGTAAATTGTGAATTGTATTGAGAACGGACGACATGATTTCACGCGACAGATAGAGGTGACGAAGATAGGCGCGCGAATAACACCGGCAGGTATAACAGGGGCAGTCGGACTCGATAGGGCCTTTGTCCTCCGTGTATTGGGCCTGTTTGATCTGGATTGGCCCCTGTTTGGTAAAAAGCTGGCCGTTCCGGGCATTTCGGGTGGGAATGACACAGTCGAACATGTCGATACCGGTGTCGATACAGGCAACAATATCTTCCGGCATCCCCACCCCCATCAGATAACGGGGATACTCAGATGGAATCAACGATGCACAATAAGCCGCCATTTCGTACATGAGTGGGGCCGGTTCGCCAACGGAAAGGCCGCCGATGGCGTAGCCGGAAAACTGCTGACCAGGGACAAGTGACCCGTGACCGGTGACCTTAAATTTCTCCCGTTTTAGTCCCTGGTCCCTGGTCCCTGGTCCCTGGTCATTTACTTCCATCAGCCTCTCAAAACATTCCTTCCGCAGATCCCGATACATCCCCCCCTGGATAATCGCAAACAGGGATTGGTGGATGGTGGATGGTGAATGGTGGATGGTGGATCGAAAAAAATCGAGGGAACGTTTTTCCCATCTCAACGATCTTTCCATTGACGCCCGGGACTCTTCAATCGTCGCCGGATAAGGGGTGCAGTCGTCAAAGGCCATCATGATGTCGGAGCCGAGCGCCTCCTGAACCTCGATGGAAAGTTCCGGCGTCATGAAGTGGGAACTTCCGTCGACGTGCGATTGAAAATGGACCCCCTCTTCGGTGATTTTCGCCAGCTTCGTCTTTTGGAGCCCCTCCAGTTCCATATACCGCCCCCCCTGTTGACGCGCCTCCGGGTCTCTGCCGAGGCTGAAAACCTGATACCCGCCGCTGTCGGTCAGAATCGGTTTTTGCCAGTTCATGAATTTGTGGAGCCCCCCCAATTTTTCGACAATACGGTGTCCCGGCCGAAGATAAAGATGGTAGGCATTCCCCAAGATGATCTCCGCTCCCATCGCCGCCACCTCCTCCGGCTTCATTGCCTTAATGGAACCGACGGTGCCGACCGGCATAAAGACGGGGGTATGGATAACCCCATGAGAGGTGGTGATTTCACCGAGACGGGCCTTGGTGTTTTTGCCCTGTTTGGCGATGCGGAAGGAAAAAGGCATTCAGCGGGCTTAACGGAACAAAGGATGAAAAACAAGATTTTTTCGTGGGAGCAATGCGGGCGGATTTCCCAAAAATTCCGCATATGGAACAATTTTGTTTCATGTGCGGGATTTTATGCGCCTCGGCAAACCCGGCGGAAGGTTCGGCGCAACGGACTTTTGGTGTCGGAAACCCCACCC
>JACQOY010000004.1 GCA_016207765.1 Deltaproteobacteria bacterium
CTTCGATACACTTCAAGAATGAGCCACGCTTTTTCAAGGGGGGATATTTTTAATTACACCGACTATCGCGCGTTTCTTTCCGACTTTTACAAAGAGGCCAAAAAAACGAAATCGATCTCCCTCAGGGCCTTCTCAAAAAAGGCGGGGTTTACCTCTCCCAATTATCTGAAAATGGTCATGGATGGAGACCGTAATCTGACCGGGGAAAGTGCCACCCGTTTTGTTTCCGCGCTGGAACTCAACAAACAGGAGGAGGAATTTTTTCGGAACCTGGTCCTTTTTAACCAGGCCAAAAGCCATGCCAAAAAAAACCTTTATTACCAGAATCTGCTCCGGTGCCGGAAGTTCAGCCGGTTCAAACCGATTGAAAAGGACCAGTACGTCTTTTATTCCGCCTGGTACCATCCGGTCGTGCGCGAACTGGTAACCATGCCGGGAGCGGGGCGCCTTTCCCCCGAGGAAATGGAAGAAAAAATCTTCCCTCCCCTGACGGCCCGGCAGATTAAAAAATCAATCGCCCTGCTGGAAAAAATCGGGTTTATCAAAAGAGACAACCAGACCGGATCGTGGCAAACAACCACCCCCGTTGTCACCACAGGGCCCGAATGCCGCAATTTGGCGCTCGTTAATTATCACGAATCGGTTTTTGACGTCGCCAAGGCGGTTTTGCACCATGTACCCCCGGATCAACGGGATTTAAGCGCCTTAACCCTCGGACTTTCCGGGGAAACATTGAAAGTGGTGAAGCAGAAAATTCAGGAACTCCGTCGGGAAATCTTGAGCCTTGTGGCGCAGGAAACCAACACCGAAAAAATAGCCCTTCTGACCATGCAATTAATGCCGGTTGTTGAAACAGGGGCCACAACATGAAGGATAAAAAAATGATGTTGTTGTCAAAAAACCTTTTCTTCTCCTCCCTTTTCCTGGCCTTGGCCGCTTGTCAGGCATCTTCGATGTCGGATATCGGGGGAGGGACCGAGGCCGGGAATCCCCCCGCCCCCACGCGCGAAGTAAGGGGAAGCGTTGAAGAAGATGAGAACGGGACTTGTGCGGCCACCATCGTTGTGGCCGATCCGGAAGACAATCCCCCCATTTCGGAACAAATCGGGCCCGATTGCCGTTTCTCCCTTTCTCTGGAAATCAACCATGCTTACGAAATCAGCTTCGAAAATAGCGGCGTTTTTGTGGCCCGTCTGGTTTTTGACTCGAATCCGGATACTTTTCCCGCAACCTTTCTCTACCTCGCCGCCGGCGACACCGCCATTGACCTGGGAACCATTACTTTTGATGGAGCCGAGGCGACCGCCGCCAACTCTCCCTCAACTCAAAATGATCAAGACGGCGATGGAATCAGCGATTATGAAGATACCGACGACAACAACGACGAAACCAGCGACACCGATGAGGAAGACTGCGATTTGGACGGCGTTATCGACGTTAACGACAACGATATTTCCTCGTGTTCCCCGGAAGAGGAAGAAGACGGGGAAACATCCCCATCACGGCAGGTTGTGGAGGTCACCCCTCGAAACAACTCGATCAATATCGGAGAAAACGCCGATATCGGCGCGCGGTTCAATTGCACCGTCGATACGGCCACTGTCAATACAACCACTTTCAGCGTCGCGTCGGAAGGGGAGTTTCTTGATTGCGATTATATTTTTGCCAATGAGGGAAAAGTCGTCTTGTGCGCTCATGACGAGACCAATCTGATTTCTCTCGCATCCTATACCGCCGTCATCGATGGAATCGATTGCACCGATGGCGCGGAGGTAAACCCTGAATCGTGGTCCTGGACAACCTTGGACCTCGGAATTCCGGGTTTGTAGACCAAAAACAGACAATGAAGGAGACAAGATCATGAACCAACACCATTTGGAATCTTTTGAAAACCGTTTATTGGGCTTGGGCCTGGCCAAACACGATTGTCTGGTCCAATGGCTTTTAGACGCCTCTTGCCGTTTTGCCCCGCGGGATCGGTATGCAAGCGATTCTTTGGAGCAATTGGGGGAGGAAACCGCCCGCGAAAAGAAAAAACTCGAAATTTACCTTCAGGGAAAACCGAATATCAACGAATTCAGGGAACCTTACCGGGAATTTGAAAAACGTTTCGAGGGGGAAAAACATTATTTCATCATGGATCGAATCATGGCCCGGCGACTGCTTAATTCGCTGGTCATTGCCATCAATGATTTGGAGCTTTTCTATAGCCAATGCTCCGATCAGACAGCCGACAAGGAGTTAAAACTCCTCTACCGGAAATTAAGAGAAAAAGCGGCGCTTAAACAAGATGTCATCCGCCGGCTTATCGAGGAGCAAAAAAGAGACGCCGCCTCTCCTTTTGGAGTTTCTCTCTCGCAGATAGGCGCTTTTTCCCGTTTTTCGATGAATTCCCAAATGTAGCGACAAACCTTGACTTTTCGGGACCATTCCCATAACGTCCCAACGCCTTTAAAAAACCGAAAGCGGGGTGATTTTTTAATTCATGACAACAGTCATTGTTAAGGATGGCGAAAGCTTGGAGAGCGCGATCCGCCGCTTTAAAAAGCAGTGCGAGAAAGCGGGGATCATCGCCGAAATCCGCAAACGCGAACATTACGAGAAACCCTCGGTGAAAAAGAAGAAAAAAAGCCAGGCCGCCCGCAAACGGTCAACCCGCAGAGAGCGCGAATGGGATTTTTAGAGTCTGTTACGTCAGCGGCCCCAAAGGGGACGGTGGCGTTACAGACTCTTATCCCCGAAGGGGATTAAAGAATGGGAATCCTCGAAAAACTCGACGCCGAAATCAAACAAGCGATGAAGTCGCACGATTCCGTCCGCCTGGGGGCCCTCCGTCTGATCAAAACCTCGGTCAAAAACAAGGAAATCGAACTGATTCACCCCCTCTCCGAGGCCGAGTTCTTCGCGTGTCTTTCCACCATGGTCTAGCAGAGGCACGAGTCGATCGATCAGTTCAAAAA
>JACQOY010000101.1 GCA_016207765.1 Deltaproteobacteria bacterium
ACGATACCGCTTCCTGCCAATCGTTGATAATGGCAATTCCATTCCGAATCTGGATAGCCTCGGCCGCATCGCGTATGGCCTGAACGTGGGCTTTGCGTTCGTCGACTCCGGATAACCCCTCCGCCGGTTTATAATCTTCCGGGTAAATATCTGTTACCTTCACATCAACACGCCGGTTGGTCCCGGCCCCTTGGGTGAGCAGATACTTACCCCAGCTGACCGGCATGATCTGCGAGGTTCCTTCGACGTTTAGAACCAAAACCACGGCATTCAGATCGAGGGCCAGATTGGCAAAACCTTTTTTGGCCTCCCCCACACCGGCACCGGCGCGAACCCGTGTGCCCGGCGTAAAATCAATGCTCACAATCCCTTTTTGCGTCACCTTGTCTTTGACCTTGGCGACGTCGGCCTTGGCCTTTTTCCGGGCGGCCGCAACCTTGGCCGGATCTCCTTCTTCGCTTGGAGGCCGAACGACAGGGGTCATGTCGCCAAAAACAAGCACAAATCCAAGGCCGGGCACCAGCTCCAGTTCCTTCTTGTAAACAAATCGACTCGGCAGACCCCGAAACAGGCCGGCAATTGCCGTAATATCGGTCCAGCTTTCGTGGGTGCTGGTAATGATCAGGGGACGATTTTCAGATCGGGAACAGACAATCGCCCTGGTGATGGCTTCAAGACTTGATTGATCAATATGCGGAGACCAGCCCGAGGCCCGCATGATGTAGCTTGATATGACAGGGAGAAGTCGATTGAAGTCTTCCAGACGAATATCCCCTTTGACCTTTCCTTTCACGATCTGGGCCAAAAGATCGGCAATCGAAAAGCCAAACCAGAAACCCATCTGGATGCTTGTCAGGCGACTGTGACCTGGAAGATCTTCCGGTCCCTTCCCAACCCGACGGGAAAATTCTTCGAGGGCTTGATGAACAACCGTTTTGTCTGTCCCCCATTTATCGGCCATTTCCTGGACCATGGCGCGAACGCGGGTCTTCTCGTCATCCTTCCGAACCGCCGCGCCCTCCTGCAACCGCACCGCCATGGGGGGAGGAATGAAGTTTCTTTCCTCAAGAGCGCGGAGTTGTGCGTAGGCCTCCCACAATCTGCCCAATTGATAGGTCTGAGCCGGAACTCCTTCCTGACGGGCAAGGGCCCTAGCGATAGCCTCGGTTGAGTAAAACGGAACACCTGTCTTATCCTCGGCAGATACATCGCCAAGAACTTTTTCCCCTTCCAGACGGACCAAGGCCTCGTAGGCCAATAAAGCGGCCAACGCCTCGCTTCGGTTGAATGACGGACTTTTCCCCTTTTCAACTTCAACAAGCGATCTGCCCAACAAGGAGAGGGTTGTTCCAATTTGAATACCCAGTTGTACCGAGGGATCTTCTCCCGCCAAGACTAATTGACGCGCAACGGCAAGCGATGTGCTATAAAGCCGTGGATCGCCATCCTCAGTTCCATCCAAAACTTCCTGACGAACGGCTTCCCATTGCTCTCTGAAACGCGCCTGATCGGCAGGCTTGGTCAAATCGAGAGGAGTCATAAGAAAATTCACCACCCGGCCCACTCGAGGTGGACAGAATGGTGCAAGGATTTAACGTGTTATGGTTACCTTTGTTATCGGCGGAGAAACAGAAATGTTGCTAAAAATTTTCGATCCCGCAACAAAATAACAAGGGAACGGATTAATAAATTTTTTAATTGTTCGTTTATTGCCTCAACGCCCCCCTCGAATCACCCGAAGAACGGGGCGAGGCGTTGTCCCTCCCGAAATCAGTGGCCCTCCCAGAGGATGAGACAAAACACCTCTGCTTTCTGCAACCCTTTCGACTTTTTCACCTTCTTCGCCGAAACCATCCACCTCAGCCGATACCATTTCTTCTACAACCTGTTTGTCCGTTTCCGCCGGCTCTGCCATCAACACATCCCGAGGGTCGAGTTGGCGTAAGGTATTTTCGTCGGCAAAAACAAGACCCCCTTCCCGCCAGAGATTCACCGCGCCACCGCCATTGCCTCCGCCCATCCCTTTTAAACCATCTTTTTTCAGAAACGGAGACGAATCATATACCGGTGTTCCCGGGCCCACAAATAACAAGGCCCGCCTGGGCTTTTTCGCCGCTTCTGTTTTGAGTATCCTCCGCCATGCTTCCGTCTCTTCGACCAAGGGGGCATCAAAAAGAGAGCGGTGAATCCCAGCCGGCAAGGGGCGTTGTAGCGGTTCCGATTTCAGAGGGCGGACCGGGGGTGCGCCGTCGACAAACTGAAATGGCAAACGGTCGGAAAAAATACGCGCGGCCATCGCCTGATTCGCTGGTATTTTTTTTCCTTGTTCGATTTTTCCAAGGGCCCCTTTTGCCGACAAAAGGACGCGGCGGAGACGATCAAGGTCTTGCCATACATGGTTATGGCTGACCCCCATCCCTTCGTAGAGCGCGGATAAAAATTGGTAGCGGGCATAAAGAAACGACAATGCTGTCAGAAGATAAGCGTGTTTGTCAGGACTTTCGTAAAGGCTCTCGATCTGCGCCGACAAGCCTTCCAACATCTCTCTCGCCTCGACGGCCGCCTGATCAATTTCGGCCAACGTCGCCCCAAAAATGGCAGGACCCTCCCCTGTGGCCAAATCAATGGCGGTTAACAGCTCTGGGGGATCAAACCGAGGGTTTTGGGCCAACACTTGGTCCCAAAGATGGTTGATGCGATCGAGATTAATCGGCATATTAATTGTACACGGAGGGTTAGGATAAATCTATATCCGGCACAAGTCATTATCGGCCTTCAGCGGTAAAAGTTGCGTGAAATTTTTTAATAAATTTTATTAAAGTAAATCTTATTTTGAAAGGTGATTATTGAAGAATAAAATGAACCTCGATGTCCGGTCCGGAAGGGGTTACCGAAGAAATTTTAAACGGAAATTTTTTGAGAGTGCTGGTTGGAAAGAGATCAAGTCCTGCGGGCCCCAAAATCTTGGGGGCAACAAACAGGATCAATTCGTCGCAGAGACCACTTTTTAAAAAAGAGGCAAAAACCTTCGCCCCCCCTTCCACCAAAACAGAGGTGATATTTCGATGGGCAAGTTCTTTCATCAGATTTGCAAGAGAAACCTGGCCACGTTTTGACTTCGTTTGGATCATCTCCACCCTCCCCCTTTCCCCCTCCCCTCCAGGGAGGGGGGATTTTACTTTTCCCCTCTCCCTGGAGGGGAGAGGGCCAGGGAGAGGGTGACGCACGACCGTTGCGACTAAAACCGACCCACCATCCGATATGAAAATTTTTGATTTAACGGTTACTTCTGACTTACTATCTAAGATAATCCTCAAAGGCTGTTTGGCACCGGGAATTCCCCTCACATTGAGCCGCGGATTGTCCGAGATCACCGTGTTTTTTCCAACTAAAACCGCATCAACCTGGGCACGGAGTTGATGAACACGGCGACGGGAAATCGGACTCGTGATCCAGTGAGTACCCCTCTCCCTGACCCTCTCCCCCCAGGGGAGAGGGGACTTTCTTGATCCCCCCTCCCTGGAGGGGAGGGGGCCAGGGGGAGGGTGAATTCCGGCGGCAATTTTCCCGTCCAGACTCACCCCCGCTTTCAAAATAACATACGGCCTCTTCTTGACAACCCAAGTCAGAAAAAACCGGTTCAGCTCACGCGCCTCTTTTTCCAAAACCCCTTCCGTCACCCGGATGCCCGATTTTTTGAGGAGCCTGACCGATTTTCCGGCGACGAGCGGATTCGGGTCGCGGTGGGCAATCACCACCCGTTTGATTCTGCTCTTGATGATGGGAGAAACACACGGTGGTGTCCGGCCATGATGAAAACAGGGTTCGAGGTTGCAATAAAGCGTGGCCCCAAGGGGGCTAGCCCCGTGGGCTCTATAGCCGATTTTTTTCAGCGCCTCGATCTCGGCATGGGGGCCGCCGACACGACGATGATAGCCTTCCGCGAGAATACGATCGTTTTTGACGATAACAGCTCCGACCATCGGATTGGGGGAGGTCTTCCTCGCTCCTTTCCGAGCCAATTCGAGACATCGGCGCATATAGTAAATATCGGTGTGGCGCATGCAAGACCAGTGACCAGTGACTCGTGACCAGTGACCTTTTGAAGAGACCAGTGACCCGTGACCCGTGACCTGAAGCTTTTGGTCTCTGGTCTCTGGTCCCTTGTCCCTGGTCTATTTTTTCCCTTCCACAATCCCCTTCAGTTCCTCCATGAATTCATTCACATCCTTGAACGACCGATACACCGAGGCAAAACGGACATAGGCAACCGGATCGATTCGATGCAAGGCATTCATCACCCGCTGGCCGATGCGGCTTGAGGGAACCTCCTTTTCGCCGCTTTCCTGAAGCTCGCGCTCAATTCCATCCACCATCTTTTCGATGGTTTCGGTGGAGACCGGCCGCTTCTCGCAGGCCTTTTTCAAGCCACCGATAATTTTCAATCGGTCGAACGGCTCGCGTCGGCCATCTTTTTTGGCGATCATCGGAAGGATTTCTTCAACCCGTTCGTAGGTGGTATAACGTTTTTGGCAGGATTCACACTCGCGGCGCCGGCGGATGATATCCCCCTCGCCCGATTCGCGCGAATCGATAACCTTGCTTTCGGCGTGGGAACAAAATGGGCATTTCATGGAAAAGTGGGAACGCCAAATTCGTCATCCCCGCGAAAGCGGGGATCCACTGGATTCCCGCTTACTACTGCGGGAATGACAATCCTTTATCGGTACAACGGAAATTTCTTGCACAATTCTTCGACATTCTGATGAATATCCGTGATCTTCTTTTCATTCGTCACATCGTTTAAAACATCAATCATCCAATCGCCGATCTGTTTCATCTCGGCCTCTTTCATGCCGCGGGTGGTCAGCGCCGGCGTCCCGACACGGATTCCGCTTGTTACAAAGGGTGAACGGGTCTCGCCGGGAACGGTGTTTTTGTTGACGGTAATTCCCGCCCGGCCCAGGGCCTCTTCGGCGTCCTTGCCCGAGATGGTTTTGTTTTTCAGATCGACCAAGATGAGGTGATTGTCGGTCCCCCCGGAAACCAGATTGTAGCCGGAATCGAGAAAGACTGATGCCAAGCCTTTGGCATTTTTGATGATCTGTTTGCAATATTCCTTGAATGAAGGTTCCAGCGCCTCTTTAAAGGCCACCGCCTTGGCGGCGATGACGTGCATGAGCGGTCCCCCCTGAATGCCGGGAAAAATCTTTTTGTTCACCTCTCTTGCCCCCTCCTCACGACAGAGGATCATCCCCCCTCTGGGGCCCCGAAGCGTCTTGTGCGTGGTGGTTGTCACATACTCGCAATAGGGAACCGGATCGGGATGCAAGCCGGCCGCCACCAGCCCCGCGGGATGGGCAATATCGGCCATGATGGAAGCCCCCACCTCGTCGGCGATTTGGCGGAAGATCTTGAAGTCGATGGTGCGTGGATAGGCGGAGGCGCCACAGACAATCAGCCGGGGATGGCTCTTTTTGGCCAGATCGCGGACCTGATCGTAATCGATCCGCCCCGTTTCGTGATTTAGCCCGTAAGGAACAACCTTGAAAAGCTGACCGGAAAAATTGACCGGCGAGCCGTGGGTCAAATGCCCCCCCTCGGAGAGGTTCTGCCCCATGACCACATCGCCCGGTTTGCAAGCCGCCAGATAAACCGCCATGTTGGCCTGCGAACCGCTGTGGGGCTGGACATTGGCGTGGTCGGCCCCAAAAAGTTTTTTGGCCCGCTGGATGGCGAGATCTTCCGCAATATCCACAAACTCGCATCCGCCATAGTAGCGCTTGTGGGGGTAACCTTCCGCATACTTGTTGGTCATGACCGACCCCAGTGCCTCCAGGACAGCCTTGGAGACAAAATTCTCCGAGGCGATCATTTCGAGTTTGTACTCCTGCCGGCCGATTTCTTTCTGGATTGACTGGTGGATTTCGGGATCGAATTGCTGAAGGGATTGTTTGTTCATGGGCAATTTTTATCTTCAATCTTCTTTATCTTTTCAACCCGCTTTTCGTGCCGTCCGCCGGCAAACGGGGTTTGAAGAAACGTTTTCACGATTTCGCGCGCGACCACGGGTTTCACGACACGCCCGCCGAGACAGAGGACATTCAAATCGTTGTGCTCACGGGATGCCTTGGCGGTGAAAAGATCGCCGATCGCCGCCGCCCGAACCCCCTTGAATTTGTTGGCGGTAATGGCCATGCCAACACCGGTGCCGCAAAGAAGAATGCCGCGTTCGGCTTCACCCGCCGACACTTTGCGGGCGACTTGGGAGGCAAAATCAGGATAATCAACCGAGTTCTCGGAATGACATCCCAAATCTTCAAAAGACGCTTTTATTTCCTTTAAGGCACCAATGACTTCCTTCTTGAGGGGGAATCCGGCATGATCGGAGGCGAGAACGATTTTCATCACTGACCTTTGTTCATCACGTAATCGATGGCGTTTTGCACCGTCTGGATTTTTTCGGCGTCTTCGTCGGGAATTTCCATTTCGAATTCCTCTTCCATCGCCATGACCAGCTCGACAATATCAAGCGAATCGGCCCCCAGATCGTCCAAAAAACTCGCCTCGTTGTTGATTTCTTCCTCCCTCAAACCGAGTTGTTCCGCGATGATTTCCTTGATTTTCGCCTCCACAGCAGGGGCGCGCTTCTTGGCCATAAGACTCATCCCCGATTAGACCTGATCCATTTTGATCACTTCACGGTCGCGGTAGTACCCGCAATGAATGCAAACCCGGTGGGGAAGCTTCGGCGACCGGCACCGGGGGCAAACGGACAATGAAGAAGAGTAAAGCCGGTCATGCGAACGACGCATGTTTCTTTTTGATTTTGACACTCGACGCTTTGGTAATGACATATTTTTACTCCAAAAAAGAAGCGAGGATGATTACTACGCCTCTCAAGCGGTGTCAAGCGCGCTTGAGGGGGTCCCTCCTCGAAGAAGCCCCTCCACGAAGTGGTCCCTCCATGAAATGGCCCTCCACTAAGTGGCCCTTTAGGGTTAGGGTTGGGATTGGGGTTCTGATCGGCGCCTAGGCGACGCAACCGCATTTTCCAAGATTCAAGTCGGCGCCGCATTGCGGGCAGAGGCCATGGCACTCCTCGGCGCAGATAAAACGAATGGGAAGCGCCAGAATGAGCTGTTCACGGATGACTTCCCCCACGTCGATTTCCAATCCCCGGTAGAAACTGAAATTAAGGTCATCGGGGGTCAATTCTATTTCCTGCCCGCTCCTATTGTCGGAGCTCCCGGATTTGGGGGAAAAATCAATGTGAATATCAAGACAAAGCGGCCAGACAAAACTTTGAAGACAACGGTCACAGACGGGATTCAGATCGACGTTCAAACGCCCCCTAAGGCTCACATTCTTGTCCACCCGGCTGATTTTGAGATTTCCGTTGAGACCTTCGACGGCCGGATTCTGTTCGGCCAGCGCAGAGGCGACAATTTCGCGGATCCAGCCGGTCTTCGACGTGAGTTCGAAAGTTCGGCCTTCCAACGGGATTGAGGAAACAGTTATTTTCATCTAAACCCTCTTCGGCAGTTTCACCCCTTTGAGCCTTTCCGACAGCTGAAAATACCGCCTGACCGGCTCTCCTTCCTCTTCCATTGAATCGCAAAAAAGATCCCGGACATAGTCCTTGGACAGCCCCCCTCCCAAAAGACGATAAAACATCCTCTCCCCCAGGTAATAGCCGATGGCATGCGTCACCGCCAGAAAAAGATCGACGGACAACGACTTCACGGTATTGGGATGAAACGGCATTCCCTTCCGGGCCTTCCGTTCGTGCTCCAGGAAAAAAAGGGCGGTGCGGTATTCAAGCCCCCTCCCCTTCAGGGCTCGCCGGTTATGCGTCAGATAACGGAGCAACTTCACAAAATCGGAAGGCCGGCTGCATTTTCGGCGATGGTTGATGATTTTGGAGCCGAAAAAACCGATCGCTTCATGCAAAATGTTGGCGTAAAAGGCATCCTGCATCGGACGCGGCAGTTCCTCCCCTGATGAGAGATATTTGAGGTAATGAGAGGCCTCTTCCGCCGCATGATTGACCGACACATTCGCGATGTAGACATATTTCATCTTGGGAATGGTATAGCTCTCCGAGCGGAGGATCTGCCTTTTGATTTCGCGCAGTTCGGAGGCGGAGAATTTTCCGGATCCTTTTAATTTCTTCAAGAAACTCAAATCACCGCAGGTGAAAACCTCAACCTCCTCCTTCTCGGGCCCCGGTTTAAGGCTCAAGAAACCGGCAATCCGGTCCACATAGTCGAGAAAACTCTGTTTGGCGTCGGCATAGTCGAACACCCCCTCTTCATGCTCCAGCCAGTTAAGGTAAGACTGCTGGGCGATGATCGGCGGCGTGTGCATCCGGCAAAACTCGTTTCCCGAAATTTTCACGACAATGACCTGATCCTCGATTTTCTTGTCCGCAAGCTTCCAGTAGATCGCCTCGCCGTTCTGAAAAAGGGTGACTGTTTTCAGGGGAATTCCCGCCTGAGCGAATATTTTTTCGACTTCCAGCGGAAGATGACGTCCGGCAAGATGCAAATCGCCGATGAAGACAAAAATCTTGAGTTCCGGATTTTTCCGGTAAATTCCGTAAATCCGGCGGGCCGTCTCGGCATCCCTTTTTTCAAGCGATGCACCGAGGCCGGGAGAAGCCTCGATTCCGTAAAGAGGAATCCGGTGGTAACGGGCAAAATCGAAGATGGGACGAAAGTTTTCCCATAAATCGAAAAACCAGTGCTCCCGAAAACCCACTTTCTTCAGAAAAGTCCGGTCGCTGATCTTTCCCTGCACATATTTGTCCAGCCATTCCTGATGGCGCGATTGAATCACCTCCAGACCGATGCAAAAATGGCGCGTCTTTTGGATAAAGGACCGAAGGACCCGAAGGAAAGAACGTTGCGACTGGTTCAGGGTATGGTAATCGCCGACATAAATCACCCGGGCCTTCGCCATGGCCTCTTCCACTTCCCCGATCGTCGCAACCGACTGATACCGGCGAACCGCGTTTAAATAACGGCGCTCGTAGGCCTTGAAGGTTTTGTCGGAATGAATCACCGACGACTCGATCAACCGCCTGTTTTTGCGGAAAATCCGCTTCTGAAGTTGGAGAAGTTCCTTGCGTGGAGAAAATTCGGACATGGAGCTATTGTAGCCAGAATAACTCTTGATACAAATTAATTCGGCATATATAGAAAGGCTTCATGAAACTCTGCATCATCGGAACCGGCTACGTGGGCCTTGTGACCGGCGCCTGCTTTGCCGAAGCAGGCAACGACGTCATCTGTGTCGATGTTGATAAAAGAAAAATCGCCGGCCTTAATGAAGGACATATCCCGATTTTCGAACCGGGGCTGGAACCAATGGTTCAATTCAACCGCCGGGAGGGGCGGCTTACGTTTGCCACCGATTTGTCCCTTGCGGTCAACGAATCAGATATTTGTTTTATCGCCGTCGGCACCCCCCCAAACGAGGATGGCTCCGCCGATCTGACCCATGTCCTGGATGTCGCCGGCCAAATCGCCACGGCTGCCAAAAAGAAGGTGATCGTCGGCACGAAAAGCACCGTACCGGTGGGAACGGGGGATAAAATAGAGGCTGTTTTTGCCGAGAAATCAAAACATCCCTTTGTCGTTTTTTCGAATCCCGAATTCCTGAAGGAAGGAAACGCCGTCAACGATTTCATGAAGCCCGACCGTGTTATCGTGGGGTTGGACCACAATCACATCGAGGACCTTCTCCGAGAGCTCTACGCCCCGTTCACGCGCCAGCGCGACCGTCTCATCTTCATGAGTCGGCGGAGCGCCGAACTGACAAAATACGCCGCCAACGCCATGCTGGCCACGCGCATCTCTTTCATGAATGAAATGGCCAACCTGTGCGAAAAAGTGGGGGCCAATATCAACGACGTGCGACAGGGAATCGGGAGCGACCCGCGCATCGGCTCCGCCTTTCTTTTTCCCGGGATGGGTTACGGAGGCTCCTGCTTTCCCAAGGATGTTACGGCGCTGTTGAATACGGCAAAGGGATATGACATCCCCCTTGGCGTTGTTGAGGCCTGCGAGGAGGCCAACAAGAGGCAGAAAAAGGGGTTGTTCCGGAAAATTGTCCACCACTTTGGGGGGACCGAAAAAATCCGCGGCCTTAAAATGGCGGTATGGGGGCTTTCTTTCAAGGCAAGGACCGACGATATCCGGGAATCGCCGGCGCTGGTCCTGGTCGATCAACTTCTGGAGGCGGGATGCCGAATCGCGGCGTTTGATCCCCAGGCAATGCCGCATGGGAGCAAAATTTACGGATCGCGCATCGATCTGACCGATAACAACTACGACTGCTTAAACGACGCCTCCGCCCTGATCGTCGCCACCGACTGGAACGAATTCCGGAGCCCCGATTACCCCCGGATGAAAAAGCTGATGAAACAACCGGTGATTTTTGACGGGCGGAATATTTTGAATGCAACCCATCTGAAAGAATTGGGATTTGCCTATTACGGCATCGGAATCTGAATTTTTCTTGCCTCCCCCTCCAAACCGTTATAAATCCCTCCAATGACCAATTGGTACGTGTTGCAGACCAAACCCCGTCGGGAAAATGATGTTTGCCGCTTGTTTAAACAGGGGGGATTTGAGGCCTTTTGTCCCTTCATCAAGGACATTTTTTACCGGTCCGCGACGGCGCACTTTCGGACAGCCCCCCTCTTTCCTTCCTATCTCTTTGTCCATACCGATTTTGCGGAGGACAGGAATTTTCACCTGGTAAAATACACACGGGGGGTCAACAAGATCATCTGCTTTGAAAACCGGCCGATTCCGATTTCGGATGAGGTGATTAAAACCCTGCGTTCCCGCGCCAACGATCAGGGAATCCTTGAACGAGCCAATATTTTCAACAGAGGGGACAAAATCAGGGTAAGGAAAGGGATGCTCAAGGAACTTATTGGAATTATTGAAAAACCGATTCCAGCCGAAGGGCGCGTTCGGGTCCTTCTTAAACTGATTAATTACGAGATGAGGGTTAAACTCCACTGGACCGAAGTTGAAAAACTAAAAGTAGCTTAACAAATTGAAATTATTATATTTATTTATCATGAGTCCCAACCGATAAAAATTTCGCCCTGCGTCAAAAAATCACGCAACTTTTTTCGAAGTAATCCGATAATAAAGAAACTCTATGGCTTTTCCAATTAACAGCACAAGCCCCTCTGTTTTAAGTTCCCACTGGGCCCCCGACCCGGATGACGGTATCGCCGATGCCCCATCTGGCGAGGAAGAAGAGGCGCCAAAGGCCGCCGATCCCAGGCCTTTGTCAAAAAAAGAAGCGACC